>CAYOQB010000050.1:0-31521 GCA_964406035.1 uncultured Solibacteraceae bacterium
GCGCCAAGCTCGCCGGCGACAAGGAAGCCGAAGAACTGGCGAAAGCGGAGCGCGCCAAGCTCAGCCCCTCGATGACTTTCTTCGAGGCGAGCAACGAGTGGCACAAGAAGAATATGGCAAGCTCCTTCGGCGACCGGCAGGCCTGGGCCAAGGCCCGGCTGCAGTTTCTGGAGGAGTGGCTCGCCAAGATCCCGGATGAGGAGCGGATCTGGGTGGACCTGGTCACCACCCTGGACCAGATCGACGACACACCTGCCGAGCGGCTGAAAGACGCCGGAGAGAAGGCGCTGCAAGCAGCCGAGAACCGCCGGGGCGACTCCTGGAGCATTCCGGGGACGAAAATTCAGGTAGCGAACGTCTGGGTGAAGCGCGGTATCGAGCTCCCGCGAGCCCTCGAACTTGCGCTCCAGGGCAGGGCGGAGCAGGAGAAGGTGGTCGGGCGCATGGATGCGACCTCGGATTTGTTCCGGATGCCAGGTCGCGAACTTTCGCAGGAGAGCAGCCGTTGGATGCAGAAGACCATGGAATGGCGCACATTAGCGGTCGCCTACGCCAAGCTGGAGAAGCCCGAGGCGGCCCGCGCGGAGTTGTCCACCTGGGAATCCGCGCTGGCTCCGCGCCGCGAGCGAGTCGCGGCCATCCGCAAGGAACGTGAGGCCAAGGGGCAGCCCGTCACCGCCGCGCAGGGCGCGAGCCCGCGCCAGCAGGGATCGAACGTCAAGATGTTTGAGGACATGATGGTGCGCAGCTTGCCCATGGACGAGTCGGACCTGGCCACGGCACGAGGCGAAGTCGCCCTGGCCTTGGGCCGCAAGCAGGACGCTTTGCAGCACTGGATCGCCGCCGCCCGCCTTTCTCCGGCGTCCAACTGGCAGACCACCGCTGTCGGAAACAAGCTCAAGAAACTTTGGAGTGAACTCGGCGGCACGCAGGAGGGATGGCAGGCGCTGATCGAAACGGTGCGGGCCGTGCCCAGCGATCCGACCTCCATCCCCAAGCGCGAGCGCTTCGTCGAATTCAGCCGAGCCCTCCCCGAGGACCTCAAGCTGAACGACCTCCAAGGCAAGACCTGGACCCTCGCCAACCTGAAAGGCAAAACCACCCTGATCAACGTCTGGGCCACCTGGTGCGGCCCCTGCCGCGAGGAACTGCCACACCTGCAAAAGGTCCACGACAAGTTGAAAGACCGCGAGGACGTGCAGGTGATCACTCTCAACATCGACGACAGCGCCGGCGTGGTGGAGCCGTACATGAAGGAGAACAAGTTCACCTTCCCGGTGCTCTTCGCCAGGTCGTTCCTGGATAGCTTCGTTGGCCCGCTGGGCATTCCCACCAACTGGTTTGCCGACCGCACCGCGACCCTGAAGATCGAAAGCGTCGGCTTCGGCGGATTCGCCGATTGGGAAAAGGAGATGCTCGACAAACTCGAATCGCTTCGCGCGAAATAACCGCGATGCGGTACAACAGTGAGGATGAACGCCCGGTGGCTTTGTCTCCTCCTGTGCGCTGCGACCCTCGCGGCCCAACAGAACAGCCGTCCGAATGTCCTGATCATCGTCGCCGATGACCTGGGCTGGGGCGATGTCGGCGCGTTCGGCAACCGCGAGATTCCGACGCCCCACATCGACCGGCTGGCTCGCGAAGGCATGCGCCTTACCAGCGCCTACGCGACTGCCGCCGTATGCAGCCCGTCGCGCGCCGGGTTCTTCACCGGCCGGCATCAGGCGCGCTTCGGCCACGACTTCAATCCCGCGGGCGTGGAGCTCCCGCTTGCCGCGCTGCCTTTGACCGTAAAGACGGTGGCGGATCGTATGCGGGCCGCCGGCTACCGGACCGGTCTGGTCGGGAAGTGGCACCTGGGAGGCGGTACCGGCGAGTTCAACCCGGTTTCCCGCGGATTCGACGAGTTCTTCGGTTATGTCTCCGCGGCCGCGTTCATCACCAAGCCGGAGCCCGGAGACGAGACCGTGGATCTCCCCGGCGAACCGCCCCTCCGCGCGAATCGGTTCTTCCGCAATCGCGAGCCGGTTCAGGCCGAAGGCTATCTCACCGAAATCGAAACCCAAGAGGCTCTCGCGTTCCTGGACCGCAATCACCAGAAGCCATTTTTCCTCACCGTGACGTATCACGCGCCGCACGTTCCCCTGCAGGCCACCCGCAAGTACATCGAACGCGTAAAGCACATCCAGGATCCCGCGCGCCGCGTGTACGCAGCCATGATTTCCGCGCTCGACGATGGCGTCGGAGATTTGATGAAGAAGCTGGACGACTTGAAAATCGCGCGGAACACCCTGGTCGTCTTCACCAGCGATAACGGCTGTCCTCGATACTTACCCGCCGGCGCCTGCTCCAATGGTCCTGTCCAGGGCTTCAAACGCGACCATCTGGAAGGCGGCATCCGTATTCCCGCGATCGTTCGCTACGCGGCGCTGAAAGCCGGATCCGAGTATCGGGAACCAGTGCTCACCATGGATTTCGCCGCCACAGCGCTGCGGCTCGCCGGCGCGGATCTCCAGCAGTTGGATGGGCGAGACCTGCTGCCCTATCTGACCGGCAAGGACAAGGGATCGCCGCACCAGCGGCTGTTCTGGCGTGCGGGCGCGAACTATGCGGTCCACAGCGGCGACTGGAAGCTGTGGGTGGTCGACGCGGCCGCGGGAGGGCAGGAGACGTTCCTGTTCAACCTGAAAACAGACCCGAAGGAAACAACCAACCTTGCGCCGGAGCGGCCGGACGTCGCCGCCGGGCTCAAGGATTCTTTTCAGACCTGGAATCGAGGCAACCCGCCGCCCCGCTATGCGGGACGCTCCGCCGAGATTGAGGTCGGCGGCAAGCGCGTGAAGGTCTCTTTCTAGTTCTCGAAGCCGACTGTTCTATATGTGCAGATTCTTTGCGGTCTCCGCAGTCGCAAGGAAATGGTGAGTTGGTAGGCCCGGCAGGACTCGAACCTGCTACCCCCGGCTTAGAAGGCCGGTGCTCTATCCAGATGAGCTACGAGCCCACAAGTTTCATTCTAACGTAGCAACTACAGTTTCTCGCGCTTGCGGAATACCCACCCGATCCCCGCCAGGCCAGCCAGCATCGGCAGTTGCGACAACTCGAATAGAGAGTTGACCCGCAGGCCGATCATGCCCATCACCGCGCACAGCAGGAAAACGATGCCCACCACCCGCACCCGCCACTCCGCCGCCAGCAGGAACAGCGTCGATTGCAGCCCGATCGCCACGAATGCACAAGTCCATTTCCACATCGCCGCGGTATTCAGGGCCTCCGTTATGGCCTCCGTGAGCATCTGTGGAGGCGTGTCCACGATCTCCAGAATGCGAAGATTCTCCACCACATCCAGGATTCCGGTGGCGGCCGCCAGGACCGCCGCGGCCGCCCCCGCCCACAACCTCCAGCCTCCCCGCGATACCAGAATCGCGGACACGGTGAGGAAGACCAGCGTGTAAGCCGCGATGAACGCGAAGTCCAGATGCGTTTTCACGATCATCGTCTCGCGATTCTCGCTCGGCAGCCCGCCCAGGATCTGGATCACTTCGCCGGGGCCGCGCGCGAACTCCAGCGCCACCACCGGAGATTGCATCCCGCGGATATTCGCCGGGCCGCTGAAACGCGGCTCCCCAAACTGCAGAAAACCAACCACCGCCAGCGCGAGCAGGCTGAACGCCGATGCCAGTGAGAACAGGATTCGCATATACCCAGGAGCTTTACTCTACTAGAATGTTCCCATGCGATCCGTTGCCGTTTTGCTTTTCGCCTTTTCCGCGTTCGCCGATGACCGCGCGGACGTCCTGAAGACCATGGATACCCAGAGCGACCGCTGGGGCAAGGTCTCGCGCCAGATCTGGGAATTCGCCGAGGTCGGCTACAAAGAAGTGAAAAGCTCCAACCTCCTGAAAGCCGAGCTCAAGGAAGCCGGATTCCGCATCCAGGACAACGTCGGCGCTATCCCCACCGCATTCACCGCCACCTGGGGGGAAGGGAAGCCGGTGATCGGCATCATGGGCGAATACGACGCCCTTCCTGGACTTTCCCAAAAGGACCAGCCTGCTAAGGAAGCGCTCACGCCGGGTGCGGCCGGCCACGGGTGCGGCCACAATCTGTTCGGGGCCGCCTCCGCCTGGGCGGCGATCTCCGTAAAGGACTGGATGGCCGCCAACAAGATTAAAGGCACCATCCGTTTCTACGGAACTCCGGCGGAAGAAGGCGGCGGCGGCAAGATCTACATGGCGCGCGCCGGAGCTTTCAGCGACGCCGACGTCGTGCTCGCCTGGCACCCCGGATCGTCCAACGGCGCGAGCCTCGGCTCCTCGCTGGCGAACATCAACGCCAAATTCCGCTTCCACGGCATCGCCGCGCATGCCGCCGGCAATCCCGACAAAGGCCGCTCCTCCCTGGATGCACTCCTGCTCACCGCGCATTGCGTCGACATGATGCGCGAGCACGTTCCCCAGGAAACCCGCATCCACTACATCTTCACCAAGGGCGGCGAGGCTCCCAACGTTGTCCCCGATTTCGCCGAAGGCTACTTCTACGCTCGTTCCCCTTCCATGCCGGTGCTCGATCACGTCTGGGACCGGATCAACAAATGCGCGCAGGCCGGAGCGTTGGGAACGGAAACCCGGCTGGAGACCGAACTGGTCAACAGCGTGTATAACCTGCTTCCCAACGAGCCACTCACCCGCCTGCTCGATTCGAAGCTCAAGATGGTTGGCGGCGTGAAGTACAGTCCGGAAGAACGTCAGTTCGCCGAGTCGCTGGTCAAGACCTTCCCGCCCTCCACTCTCACGCTCGGCAGCGAGGAACAGGTGCAGCCCGTTCGCGCCGAAACCGGAGGCGGCTCCACCGATGTTGCCGATGTCAGTTGGGTGGTGCCTACCGCTCAGTTCTCCACCGCGACCTTCGTGCCCGGCACGCCCGGCCATTCCTGGCAGTCCACCGCCTGCGCCGGATCGTCCATCGGCCGCAAAGGCATGGTGAACGCCGCCAAGGTGCTGACCCTCGCCACGATGGATCTCTATCAGAAGCCGGAGCTGATCACCGCCGCCAAGTCCGATTTCGACCAGCGCCGCGCCGGCAACTCATATAGGAGCCGCGTACCCGCGGACCGCAAGCCGCCGCTCACCTACCGCGACAAGTAGTCACAGCGGATCCACCATCCGGAGATCCACCGCGCCCCCCTGCCGCGCGTGCGGGCAGGACCGCGCGATCTCGTCCGCCTGCTCCCGGCTGCGAGCCCGGATTACGAAATAGCCGCTGACCGCGTCCGGATCGGGTCCGGCCTTCAGCTTCACGCCGCTCAGCAGCAGGCCTTCCGATCGCAGTCCGCCGGCCCAGCGCCGGTGTTCCGCCACCGAATCGGCGGTTCCCGAGCCATACAGGAACAGCACGTAGCGATCGCCCGTCTCCGGGGGCGGCGAAGCCGTGCCGCGCGGCGATCCCGCCCAGAACCCCGCCAGAAACGACGCCGCGAAGAATGCCGCCACCTTCAGCCAGCGCCACGCCGGCCCCGGTGCGCGAATCAAGCCTGCCGACCGCAGCTCCGCGAGCACTCGCGATTCCAGTTCCGGGTTGGGAGTTTCCGTCTGCTTCATGCTGGCAAGCTCCTCCGCCAATCCGGGAGGATCTAGCGGATCGTTGAGCTGGTCTGGCCGATCCATGACTTCAGTTGCCTCCTTGCACGGGAAAGCTGGCTTTTCGAGGTTCCGGCTTCGATTCCCAGCAGCTCCCCGATCTCGTTGTGTGTGTACCCTTCCACGTCGTGCAGCACCAGCACCATGCGAAAGCCGGGGGCCAGCCGCTCCACCGCGGTCCGCACATCCAGGTTGCCGCCGCCCGCGGCGTCGGGCGGGTCCATGGTCAGTTCGGATTCCCGCGCGGCAATCCGGTTCTTTTCGTGCGCGCAACGCACCAGAATTCCGGCCAGCCAGGTCCGCAGCGCCGATTCCCAGCGGAATCCCTCCAGGCGGCGGCAGGCTCGCAGCCAGGTCTCCTGCACCAGGTCCTCCGCCAGGGAAGTATCGCCACCGCTGAGCCGCCGCGCCATGCCCAGCAGGGCTGGAGTGTGCCGCCGGTACAGCGTCCGGAACGCCGCTTCCGAGCGCGATCTTAGATACTCGCCCGCCAGCCGGCTGTCGTGTTCGTTGTCGTCGCGCATTTCGGCTTCACTTGAGTGCCGTATCCAGGGCAGACGGTTGCATCCCGAAAAAACGCACCGCCTATGCAACCGATTCCCCGCCGCCGCGCACTCAGCCACGACCCATAAGGAGACTACAACATGCGACTTCCGTTTGCTTCACTGCTCTTGCTGGCCGGCGCCGCGCTTCTTCCCGCCCAGGACCTGAAGTGGAAGAACACCCTGCTGATCCAGCTTCAGGTATCCGACTTGGAGCGCTCCGTCCGCTTCTATACCGACGTGCTCGGCTTCCGTGTTTCGGAGCGCCGCGACGATCTCGGCTTCGTCCATATCGAAACCGGCATGACCGGTTTGCAGATCGGCCTGTCCACCGGGCGGCCGCCCGCGCCGGGCTCCAGCGTGTTGAACTTCGGCATCGCCGGCGACATCGAAAAGGCACGCAAGTTCCTGGAAGCAAAAGGAGTTACGTTCCTTGGGCCGACTCAGGTGATCCCCGGAAAAGTGAAACTCGCCTCTTTCCGCGATCCCGACGGCTACACCATCCGCCTGGCCGGCGAACCCAGGGATTGAGCTCTACGCGCAGCGGCGGAAGGCGAGCACGGCATTCAGGCCGCCGAAGGCGAAGGAATTGGAAAGAGCAAATTCCATTTCGACTTTGCGGCTCTCATTCGGCACGACATCCAGGTCGCAAGCCGGGTCCGCCTCAGTGAAGTTCACCGTGGGCGGGGCCATCTGCTCCGCCACCGCCAACACCGCCGCCACCGCCTCGATCGCCCCGGCGGCGCCCAGCGCGTGACCGTGCATCGATTTGGTGGAACTCACGGCCAGCCGGTCGGCGTGACCGCGAAACAGCAGGCGAATCGCCTCGGTCTCGGTGGGATCGTTGGCCGAAGTCCCGGTGCCGTGGGCGTTGATGTACTGAAAGGCATCGGCGGCCGCTCCTGCATCCCGAATCGCTTCCGCCATGGCCCTCGCGCATCCGGCCGCCGACGGCTGTGTGATGTGATGCGCGTCCGCGGACATCCCGAAGCCCACCAGTTCCGCGTAAATACGTGCGCCGCGCGCCCGCGCCGCGTCCAGCGGTTCCAAAATCAGGGCGCCGGCGCCTTCGCCCAAAATCATGCCCTTGCGGTCCCGGCAAAACGGCCGGCAGGTGTCCGGCGACACCACGCGCAGCGCCTCCCACGCCTTCAACAATCCCGGCGAGAACGGAGCCTCGCTGCCGCCCGCGATCGCCGCCTCCGCCTGCCCGTTCCGCACCATCCAGAACGCCTGCCCGATGGCATGATTCGCCGAGGAGCACGCCGTGGACACGGTCCAAGCCGGACCGGTAATGCCGAACTCCATCGAAATGTAGCTCGCGCCCGCGTTCGCCATCGTCTTGGGGATCGTCAGCGGATGAAAGCGGCTTTGCCCCTGCGCATAGTAGTCCCGGAATCCCAGGTCCTCGGTGGTTTGGCCCCCGACGCAGGACCCGGTGACAATCGCCGTGCGCTGCCGCAGCGCCTCGTCGAACTGGAGGCCCGCGTCGCGCACCGCCTCGCGCGCCGTCACCAGGGCAAACTGCGTGAAGCGGTCGAGCATCGCCGCCTGCCGCTCGTCGAAGTGCCGCGGGGGATCGAAGCCGCGCACCTCCGCCGCATTGGGAAACTTGACCACGCCTTCGCCGACAGCGGTTAGCGGCGAGATGCCGCTCCGGCCCGCGAACAGGGACTCGCGGAATGCGGGCACGCTGTTCCCGATCGCCGAGACGACCCCCATTCCGGTAATCGCCACCCGGCGAGTCATCACTAAGCGCCGCTCGGCGCCGGCGTTCCCGCGCTCTGCTTGCCCGCCAGCAGGCCGGACACGCCTTCCACCATGCCCCGGATCCCTTTAATGCTGTGCACCGCGTCGTCGGGGATGTCGATGTCGAACTCGCTCTCCAGCGCGAAGAGAATCTCGATGCCCGCCAGGGAATCGATTTTCAGCTCCTCGAAGGTGCTTTCCAGGGAGATATTCTCCACCGGAATGCGCTGCGACGTGGCGATCACCCGGATAACACGCTGAATCAGTTCGTCCGACATAGGAGAGGCGCCGGTGGTCCCCGGCTACAGTCATCATACAGAAATCGCGCCCTAAGTAGGTTCAAGTCGGGCGAGCAGGTTGCCAAGGAAAAAAGCCGGGCACTGGTCGGGCGCCCGGCCCAATAGCACCCGCGGGCTGCTCGGAGGATACAGCCGGCGGCAGTGGAGGAACTTGTTCTACGCCAGGAGGCCGCCGTGACCCAGGCTGGCCACCTCCCACCCCGAGACGCGGTATCGCGCCAGCATCGGAGGAAGCACCAAATCTACCACATTCAACTTGGCCGAGCGGAAGCAGCCCGGCGCGCTCACCACCGGCGTGTCTTCCTTATAGCCGAGCAGGAACAGGTTGCCGGGCTCCACCGGCGCCAGGAACCGTTCCAAATGGCAGCCGAGCCTCGCCATCGCCCTCCCGATCACGTCCTCCGGACCGGCGGGCGCCGTCGTTGACGCCACCAGGATCACCGTGGGCTTGGAGCGCAGCAGGTGTTCCAGGCTTCGCGCCACCTCCGCCTCCTCCTCGCGGACGGCCATCGACAGCGGGGCGCCCATCCCGAACCGCTCCAGCCTCTGCCGCATGATCGACTCGAACAATTGCCGGGCGCGATCCCCGTTCGCCGGATCCGAGTACAGGACCCCCACCGTCGGGTTGCGCATCGGGCGGGCCTGCAAAATCGGACCCCGTTCCTTCAAAATCGACACCACCGCTTCCAACTGCGGCTGGGCTACGGCAAATGGAGCGCTTTTCACCGTGGCGATCCTCTGCTCCGCGCGCGCGAAGCTGAAATTCACGCTGGTCGCCACCACAATGCTCGAAATGCAGTTGATCTGCTTGAGCAGCTCATCGTCCACCAGGACGCAACAGTCCTCGGTGGCGATCAGATTCGCGCGCCCGCCGGCCGCGAGCCGAATCTCAAGCGTCCCGCACCCCATCTCCGCCGCGACAACGCTTACCGCGTCATCCTCGGAGACTTCGCCGTCCTCCAGCTCCGTTACCCACACCTGGTTTAACCCTTCGGTCACCAGCAGGCGGATGTCGTCTTCATTCAGAACGTGACCCTTGGCCAGGAGCTTCTTACCACCCGGCCGGAAGATCGTGCAACTGAGGATTCTACCGGTAGAAGCCTTTACATCGACAGTTTGAGCTCTCACCCGTCCTCCAGGGCGGACGGCGAAAACACACCGTCCCAACAGATGGTAGATTATACAATCAAAAGCTCTCGAAAAGAAACGTAAATCTTTGTTACGGCAGGAAAACAGGGTTCAGCATCTTAAGAAGCCGCTCGGATGGACACCAGATCCACCGTACAGGGCTTCACGACCCACGATTTCAGACGCTTCACAACCGCGATTTCGTCGCAGTTGTTGAATTTCGGACACCGCAGGCAGTCCTTCCAGACCTTCAGCGGAAGCTCGCCGCGCTCGACTTCCGAAAAACCCGCTTTTGCGAAAAACCCGGTCACATAGGTGAAGGCGAAAATCGCCTCCAGATCGTAGTCCCGTGCTTCCTGCTCCAGCGCCGCAACAATGTCCCGGCCAATGCCAGAGCCTTTTTGCGACGGGTGCACCGCAAGCGATCGCACTTCCGCGAACCCCGGCGTGTAAAAATGCAGCGCGCCGCAGCCCACAAGCTCGCCCTCTGTCTCCGCCACCATGAAATCGCGGATATTTTCTGCAAGTTCGAATTCGGTTCGCGGCAGCATGATACCGTCGGCCGCATATCCGTTGATGAGCCGCAGCAGCGCTGGGATGTCCTTCAGTGTCGCCTTCCGAACAAAAATTGCTTTATCAGTACGAGACATCGTGGCAGTACTAGTCATTCGAAATTCTGGTTCCGAACTCCCTTTTTCCTTTCCAATCGTCTGCCTTTTCCACTCGCTCGCCCGGTCCGATCCAGATTTCCTCGAGTCCAGCTTCCAACGCCGCCAAACAGGCTTCGAGTTTCGCCTGCATTCCGCCTTTCGCGACACCCGTCTCGATCAGGTTCCTGCAATTAACGGCGTTAAGCTCGGAAACACGCTTCCCATTACCGTCCAGAACCGCGTCCACATCGGTCAGGAACACCAGCCGCCGCGCCGCGAAACCGGCCGCCACCGACACCGCGAGCTGGTCCGCGTTTACGTTATAGATGTTCCCGAACCGGTCGCTGGCAACACACGCCACCACTGGAAGAAAACCCGCCGAGGTCAACGTCTGCAGCAGCCGCGGCCGTGTTTCTCCCGGTCTGCCGGTCATGCCGAGTTCCTCGCTCCAGCGGCTGGCTTGCACCAGGCCCCCGTCCACGCCGCTCAACCCCACTGCTTCCGTTCCGGCGGCATTCAGATCCGCCACCAGCCGGCTGTTGACGCTCCCCGCCACCACCTTCAGGACGGCGTCCCCCACTTCCGGCGTGGTCACGCGGAGCCCGCCGACAAACGTGCTCGCGATGCCGCGTTCCTCCAGAAAGCGGGTCATCTGCTTGCCGCCGCCATGGACCACCACCGTCTCACGCGGGTTCTCGCCCGCCAGCACCCGGGCCAGTCGCGCCCGCGTGTCCCCGTTGTCCAGCAGCGTGCCTCCCAGCTTGATCACCTGCTTCAAGCCGCCGTCTCCAGGCCCATGTTCTCGGCGAACCCGAGCATCAGGTTCATGTTCTGGATCGCCTGCCCGGCGGCCCCCTTCACCAGGTTGTCGATCGCCGCTACCACCACCACGCGCCGTGTCGCGGGGTCGAACACAAAGCCGATGTCGCAGCGGTTGGTGCGCACCGCCGACCGCACATCCGGAACCTTGCCCGGCTCGTACAGCCCCACGAACGGCTCCCGCGAATATCGCCGCCGGTACACGTCGAACAGCTCCAGCGGCGTCGCCACCTTCTCCGCCTGGAAGTAAATCGTCTCCAAAATCCCGCGGTCGATCGGGATCAACTGCGCCGTGAAGCTCAGCCTGCCCTCCGCGATCCCGGAATTCATCAGGATTTCCGGCACGTGACGGTGTTCCAGCACCGAGTACGCCGACAAATTCTCCGTCACCTCCGAAAAATGCGTCCGCTGTGTCGGCTTGCGCCCCGCTCCGCTCACCCCGCTCTTGGCATCCACCACCACCGCGGTGTTGGGCGTGATGACGCCCGTCTCCATCAACGGCCGCAACACCAGGTTTGCCGCCGTCGGGTAGCAGCCCGGATTCGCCACCAGGCTGGCCTTGCGAATCTTTTCCCGGTAGAACTCCGGCAGCCCGTACGTCGCCTCCGCCATCAGGTGAATGGAGCGGTGTTGCTCATCCTTGTACCAGCGGGCGAAGGTCTCCGGCGTCTCCAGGCGATAAGCGCCGCTCAAATCCACGACCTTCACGCCCGCTTTCAGGAACGCCGGCGCCAGCTCCGAGGAAGTCTCCGCCGGGGTCGCCAGGAACGCCAGCTTGATTCCCTCCGCCCGGATGGTATCGCCCTTCATGGCGATCACCCGTGGCGAGGCAACGCCGATCGGGTGCGGCCGCGCCTCCGGGTCCGAGCGGTGCTCCAGAAGGACGGTTTCCACCCCGCTGTGCCGCCCCAGCCAGTGCACCAGCTCCGCCCCGCTGTAGCCGCGGAAGCCTACGATTCCCACTCGGATCATTGGTTAATTATTCACTCCGATGAATAATTATTCTAGCACAGCCGCGCCAGCAGAACCAACAAGTTCCGGGAGACTGTGACAGAATTGAGTGCTTGCGCGCTCACCTGAACCGCTGGACTCCGGCGTTCTCGATGATGATGGTGTCCACCATCAGCTACATTGACCGCAACACGCTGGCGTTGCTCGCCCCCACCATCCTGAAGGAGACGGGACTCTCAGGCGAGCAGTACGGGACCATCGTGTCCGCCTTTTCCATCGCCTACATGATCGGTAACCCCTTGTGGGGCAAGCTCTTGGATCGTATCGGGGTGCGCCGCGGGATGCTTGCGGCGGTGTCTTTGTGGACCTTGGCCAGCGCCTCCCACGCCTTCGCCCGCGGGTTCGCGAGCTTCGCCGCTGCCCGCGCCGTGCTCGGTTTTGGGGAAGGAGCGACCTTTCCGGGATCCCTGCGCACCGTGGTGCAGACGCTGAGCCCGGCGGAGCGGTCGCGCGGCATCGCGCTAGCCTATTCCGGAGGGTCGCTGGGCGCCATTCTCACCCCCATCATCGTCACCCCTGTTGCCGTGATCTGGGGCTGGCGCGGCGCGTTCTGGTTCACCGGTCTGGTGGGGATCTCCTGGCTGGTTTATTGGTGGTTTCTCAGCCGCCGCAAGGACATTGCCGAGAACCTGCCTCCGAGGCAGGAAGGCGCCGCCACCGGCACCCCGCGCTTCACCGATCGCCGCCTGTGGAGCTTCATCAGCGCCTATGCGCTCGGCGCGATGCCGCTCGGATTCGTCCTTTATAACGCCTCGCTGTTCCTCAGCCAGAGATTCGGCAAATCGCAAATCGAAATCGGCGCGGTGCTGTGGATTCCGCCCCTGGGCTGGGAGCTCGGCTACTTTTTCTGGGGCTGGGTGATGGACCGCTTCACCGCCCGCGGGCAGCGTATCGAATCCTTCCAGACGCTCTTCGGGGTTTCCGCGATCCTCAGCTTGCCGCTGGCGTTCACGCCTTACTTGCCGTACTGGGCGGTGCTGATCGAGCTCTTCCTGGCGATGTTCGTTACCGCCGGCTTTATCATTGGGGGCATCGCCTTCGCCACGCGGATCTTCTCCACCCAGCACTCCGGTTTCCTGGCCGGACTGGGCGCGGGCTCCTGGTCGGCAACCGTGGCCCTGGTGATGCCCTACTTCGGCCGCCTGTTCGATCAGGGCCGCCACGAGGTCGCCTTCTGGATCGCCGCGCTGTTTCCCGTCACCGGGTTTCTGCTGTGGCGGATCCTGTTCCGCCCGGCCCGTACCGATAACGCCTAACGCACCCTGAGGGTCCGCAGCATTTCCTGGAACACCGGCTCGGCGTTGCGATAGTCGTTCTGCGGCGCGATGAACACCGCGTACACCAGGCCGTCACGGGTCTGCACCGTCACCAGCACGTCGACCTCGGTCTGGCCGTACGGCGACCGGGATTGCAAGGTGGTCAGCAGCGCCGGCGCGTTCTGCACCGTGATCCGCCGCTGGTTCCCGCTGACGCGCATGCCGGCGTTGGATCGCACCAGGTTGTCGATGAGGGCTCGCGTGTTGCCTTCCAGGTCGTCGTTGCGCGTTTGCTCATGACCGAGCACGGCCCCGTATCCGATCTGCGGCGTGCCCGCCGGAGTCTGGAAGATCGCCCCGCGCGGCGCGAAGGTCACGTCGTCGCCTTCCTGGCTGGCGAACACTTCCCAGTTCTCCGGATAGCTGATCGCGAACAGGCTGCCCTGCCAGGGCCGCAAATTCCGCGACGGACGCACCTGTTCGGGAGGCTGCGGCGCTCCGCCGTCCTGCATCGCCGCCGCGCTGCGTTTCGGAGCCGCCGGCAGACCCTGCGCGATGCTCTTGGCCCGGCTGAGATCGCCCGGATTCCCGTTGTCATAGCCGCCGCGGCGCGGCAGCGTGCGAATCTCATTCTCCACCAGCGTGACCCGGTTGCCGGGATTGGGGTGGCTGGAGAAAAACTCCGCCACGCCCGACCGCTTGCCGCTTTCCGCTTCCAGCTTCTCGAAGAAGCGCGCCATCTCCACCGGGTTGTAGCCCGCGTCATTCATCAGTTGCGCGCCCAGACGGTCGGCGTTGCGTTCGGCGTCGCGCGAATACTTCAGCATCACGCTCTGCAATCCCAGCCCGACGCCCAATTGGCCGAGCTGGCCCACCAGCCCGCCCTGATTCCCCAGGAAAATGCCCGCCGCGCCGCCAATACCCTGCATCAACTGCGCTTTCGAAAGCTGGTTCGTTCCATGGCGCAGCGCGACGTGCGCCATCTCATGGGCCAGCACTCCGGCCACTTGCGCTTCGTTGTCGGCCGCCAGGATCAGCCCGGTGTTGATGAACATCGGACCGCCGGGCAGCGCGAAGGCGTTGATCGACCGGTCATTCACCACCCGCCAGCTATACGGAAACTGGCCCGCGGCCGGCGACTGCGCCAGCCTGCGTCCAATCCGCTCGACATAAGACTGCAGATCGCTGTTGCGCACGATCGGAAGCTGCCGTTCGTACTGCGCCGCGGCTTCCCGGCCGAGCTGTATATCCTGCTCCACCGAATAGAAGTTCATCCCCGGCTTCAACTTCTTCGATTGAGCACAAGCCTGACCCGCCGTCACCATCGTGAGGGAGAGAACGATTGCCAGCCGCCGACGAAACATGCCAAGCACCTCCGATGAATTCGCCCGCCGGGCTGGGCCTCGAAATCCCAGCGCCGCCCGGCCGGGTTCACTGAGTTGGACGACTCGGCGGCTATAATTGTTGCATGCTCCAGTCCACCGAAAAGATCTGGCACAATGGCCGTTTCGTAGCTTGGAACGACGCCAGGATCCACGTTTTGAGTCACGTTGTCAGCTACGGAAGCGCCGTGTTTGAAGGCGTTCGCTGCTATAAGACCCAGCAGGGTCCGGCGATTTTCCGCAATCGCGAGCATATGCGACGCCTGCTCGATTCGGCAAAGATATACCGCATCGACGTACCCTATACGCTCGATCAGCTCTGCGATGCCATGGTGGAAACGGTCCGCGAGAACGGACTGCAGGAGTGCTATTTCCGACCCATCGTCCTGCGCGGCTATGGTTCGCTGGGCGTACTCCCGACCAAGGACACCCCCACCGAGGTCTACATCGCCGCCTACCCCTGGGGCAAGTACCTGGGCGCCGACGCCCTGTCCAAGGGAGTCGACGTCTGCGTGTCCAGTTGGAATCGCATGGCGCCCAACACGCTTCCGGCGATGGCCAAGGCCGCGGCGAATTACATGAACTCGCAGTTGATCCGCATGGAAGCCGCCGTGAACGGCTACGCCGAAGGCATCGCGCTCGATGAAGCCGGCTATGTCAGCGAAGGTTCCGGCGAGAATCTGTTCGTGATTCGCGACGGCAGAATGTTCACGCCGCCGCTCGGCGCATCCGTGCTCCCTGGCATCACCCGCGACACCATCATCACCCTCGCTCGCGAGCTGGGTGTTCCCCTGGTGGAGGGTCTGGTGCCCCGCGAAGCGCTCTACATCGCCGACGAGCTGTTCTTTGTCGGCACCGCCGCCGAGGTGACGCCCATCCGCTCCGTCGACAAGATTACGATCGGCTCCGGTGCGCGCGGTCCCGTGACGGAAGCGATTCAGAAGGAATTCTTCGCGATCGTGGAGGGCACGAAACCCGACCGCCACGGGTGGCTTACGCCGGTGGGTGTTGGTGAGAAAGTAGGCGCTTAGGATCGCTCCTGGCGCAATTCCAATCGATCCGCGGGAACCTCGGTTCGGCGGGCCACCTCCCCCGAGACTGACCGTTCTCGCCGGGATACCCGCGGTGATCTGGAGTATTTTGTAACAGGAATTGGCAGCCCGGCTCCAGGAGAAAATCGCCTTTTCAACAGCTTTTTCGCCATTGCCGTTCAACACTTTGTGGCACCCCACTGTGGGTATGTTGTGAATAAAACAGTTCCGCTGGAGCGTGTTTCAAGATGAGGCTAACCGGATTGCGGGTGTCCAGCCGCCAGCCCGTGGAGGTGCGGTTCGACACATCCATTCAAGGCGTCGACGATCTCATCTCCGCCGAACCCAGCGATCTGTTCCTCGCGCCCGGCTTCATTGACCTTCAGGTGAATGGTTTTGCCGGCGTCGACTACAACCGCCCCGACATCCCCGCGGAGCAGATCGCGCGCTCCCTGGACGCCCAGTTCGCCTGCGGGGTCACGCGCCTCTTCCCCACCGTCATCACCGGACCCGAGGAGAACATCACCGCGTGCCTCCGCAACCTGACGCGGGCGAAGGCCACGATTCAAAATGGCGGCGCCATGGAAGGCTTCCATGTGGAAGGCCCCCACATCTCGCCCGATGACGGTCCGCGTGGCGCGCATCCGCGGCAGTTCGTGCGCAAGCCGTCGATCGACGAATACAAGCGCTGGCAGGACGCCGCCGCGGGCCAGGTGAAGCTGGTCACCGTCGCGCCGGAGTGGCCCGAGGCGCTGCCCTACATCGAACACGTCACCCGCGATGCGGTGGTGATCTCCATCGGGCACACCGCCGCTACCCCGGCTCAGATTCGCGATGCGATCTCCGCCGGGGCAACCATGTCCACCCATCTCGGTAACGGTTCGCATCCGGAGCTGCCGCGGAAGGCGAACTACATCTGGGAGCAACTGGCCGCGGACGAGTTGATTGCCAGCTTCATCGTCGACAACATTCATCTGGATCGCGCCTTTCTGAAGGCGGCGCTGCGAGCCAAGGGCTCCGAACGCTCCGTTCTGGTAACGGACGCGGTGATGCCCGCCGGCTGCCCGCCTGGCGTTTACAAGCTCGGCTCCATCGAAGTCGAACTGAAGCCGGAAGGGCGCGTGGTGCTGAAGGATGGAGAGAGGCTCGCGGGCTCCGCCCTCCACATGCACGATGCTGTGGCCAACGTCCTGGACTTCGTGTCGCTGACCGATGCGGTAACCATGGCCACCAGCAACGCTGCCCGGGCCGGCAGAATCGGATCGCGCCGCAAGGGTCTGTCGAACGGGGATGCCGCCGACTTCGTCCGCTTTCAGCTCGTGGACGGCCGCGTGCAGATCCTCGACACCTGGCTGAACGGGCGTCAGGTGTTCGAGCGGAGAGGCTAACCGTGGCGATAGCAATCGACGAGGCCGCCGGTTTCCTGCGACTCCATCGCTACGGGGCTCTCAGCACGGTTTCAGGCGCGGGACCCCAATCCGCCGTCGTTGGAATTGCGGTGACGCCGGATTTCGAAGTCATCTTCGACACCCTCGCCTCCAGCCGCAAGTACTCGAACCTGCTTGCCAACCCGGCGGCGGCGCTCGTAGTCTGGACAGACCAGGCGACACTCCAACTGGAAGGTGATGCTAGCGAACTCACGCACGGAGAACTCGAGAGTCGCCGCCAGATCTACTTCGAGCGGTTCCCTGACGGCCGTGAACGTGCCGCGTTGCCCGGCATCGCCTACTTCGCGTTCCGCCCGCGCTGGTTGCGGTTCAGCGATTTCTCGCTCGACCCGCCGCGCATCGAGGAGCTGCGGCTGGCATGACTCCCGCCGGCCGTGTCGATGTAGTCCCGCTTCTCCTGCCTCTGCACGAAGAGTTGCTGGCGCTTCTTCGAACTCTGAGTGACGACGACTGGCGCCGTCCCACGGTTTGCCCAGGCTGGACCGTGCATGATATCGCGGCGCATCTTCTCGATGGACAGCTGCGCCGGCTCTCCATGGGCCGCGACCGCTGGTTCGGAGTCCAACCCAGTGGAGAACTCATCGACTTCCTGGACCGCCTCAACGCCGAGTGGGTCACCGCCGCGCGCCGCATCAGCCCGCGTCTCTTAATCTCGTTCCTGGAGCAAACAGGGCCCGAGCTCGCCGCCCACTTCGCCGCTCTCGATCCCGATGCTCCCGCGCTGTTCGCGGTAGCTTGGGCGGGCGAGAAAACCTCCGCCAACTGGATGGACATCGGGCGCGAGTACACCGAGCACTGGCACCACCAGCAACAGATTCGCGATGCCGTGGGCGCGCCCGGTCTGCTATCGCGCCGCTGGCTGCACCCGGTGCTCGAACTGTTCGTTCGTTCGCTGCCACACGCCCTGCGCGACGTGCCCGGAGGCTCTGTGGCCGTCCACATCACCGGCGAGGCTGGCGGCGACTGGGTGGTGCGCCGCGGGAAACAATGGCTCCTGTTCCAGGGTGCGGACCACGCCGCCGACGCCCGTGTCGAGCTCACGGACGACACCGCCTGGCGCCTTTGGACGCGGCAGCCGGTTCGGGATCGTGCCCGGCTCTCGGGCGACCTCGCGCTTGCCTCCCATGTGCTCGACGCACTCGCCATCATGGCGCGACCCCGGCGTGAGGCAGAATGAAACTACGTGCTCCCGCTTTTCGATAACCCGGAAGAGAGCTTCAAACATCGCCTGGCGGAGAAGCTGAAACCGCTCACCGCGGCCGGAATTTACCTGGGCGGCAGCTCCTGGAAATACGAAGGCTGGCTGGACCAGATCTACACCCGCGATCGCTACATGACGCGCGGCCGCTTCTCCCAAAAGCGATTTGAACAGGAATGCCTGGCCGAGTACGCCGAAGTGTTCCCGGCGGTCGGCGGCGACTTCAGCTTCTACCAGTTCCCCACCGAAACGTTCTGGCGCAAATTGTTTCAGTCCGCGCCTCCCCACCTTCGCTTCGGCCTGAAAGTGCCCGAGGAGATCACGGTTCGGACCTGGCCCGGCCACCCCCGCTACGGTCCGCGCGCTGGAACGCACAACGAGAACTTCCTGAGCTTCGAGATGCTGAAAGGCGCATTCCTGATGCCGCTGCTCGAGTTCAAGGACCGGATCGGTGTGCTGATGTTCGAATTCGGCGCGGCGGGTCCGCGCAGCTACGCTGAACCGCCTGGTTTCCTGGACGACCTCGCGCCGCTGCTCGACCAGCTTCCCGACGACTTCCGCTACGCCGTCGAGATCCGCAGCCCGGAACTGTTGACTGGCCGGTATCTCGACCTGCTCCGCGCCCGCAACATCGCCCACGTGTTCAACGCCTGGACCCGCATGCCGATCCTGAGCGAGCAACTGGAAACGCCCGGTGTGTTCACCGCCGATTTCAGCGTGTGCCGCGCGCTGCTGCGGCACGGCCGCAACTACGAACAGGCGGTACAGATGTTCACGCCGTACACCCAAGTGCAAGACCCCGACCCCGAGGTGCGCTCGTCGCTGCGCAAGCTGATCCGCCACTCCCGCGAGCACCACCGGACCGCGTACATCTTCGTAAACAACCGCCTGGAGGGCAACGCGCCCCAGACTATCGAGGCGATCGTCGCCGAATGAAGTCGCCGCTGCCGGTGGATGCGTTGCTGCCGGAGATCGTCTCCGCGCTCCGGCGCGGCAACTCGCTGGTGATCGAAGCGCCGCCCGGGGCGGGGAAGACCACACGCGTCCCGCCCGGGCTGCTCACCTTCGGGCCCGTGATCGTGCTCGAGCCCAGACGGCTTGCCGCGCGGATGGCCGCCCGCCGTGTCGCCGCCGAGCTGGGCGAGAAGCCAGGCGAAACCGTCGGCTACCAAGTCCGCTTCGAGGAGGTCGCCGGACCCCGCACCCGGCTGCGCTTCCTCACCGAAGGCGTGCTCACGCGGCGGCTGCTCAGCGACCAGTCGCTTCAGGGAACCGCGGTGGTAGTCCTGGACGAGTTCCACGAGCGCCACCTGGATACGGATGTCGCGCTCGCCCTGCTGCGCCGCCTCCAGCAGACGACGCGCCCGGATCTCAAGCTGGTGGTCATGTCGGCAACTCTCGATGCCGGTCCGGTAGCGGCGTTCCTCCAAGCGCCGGTGATCCGAAGTGAAGGACGCCTCTTCGACCTGAGCATCGAGTACACGCCGCACTCCGCCGCGCCTCTCGAAGCGCAAGTGTCGCAGGCGGTGCAGAGGCTCGGCAAGCTCGACGGCGACGTGCTCGTGTTCCTTCCCGGCGCGGGCGAAATCCGGGCGTCCATGAGAACCGTTCAGGCGGGCGCCGCGATGCTCGTTCCCCTGCATGGCGATCTCTCGCCCGCCGAGCAGGACAAAGCCATCGCCCCCGCGGACCGGCCCAAGATCATTCTCTCCACCAACGTCGCCGAAAGCTCGGTGACCATCGAAGGCGTCACCGCGGTCATCGACTCCGGACTCGCCCGCATCGTGAAGGATTCCCCCTGGACCGGAATCTCGTCCCTGGAAGTCACGCGCATCAGCAAGGCTTCCGCCACCCAGCGCGCGGGTCGCGCCGGACGCCTGCGCCCCGGGCGCGTCATTCGTCTTTATTCCGCCGACGATTTCCACCGCCGCCCCGCGCAGGATGCCCCCGAGATCCTGCGGCGCGAGCTTTCCCAGACGCTCCTCGATCTCTGCGTGATGGGCGTCCGCAACCCAGCGTTCCTCGACGAGCCGCACGCCACATCGTGGATCGCCGCCGGGGAACTGCTCCGCCGGCTCGGTGCACTCGACGCTTCCGGCGCCATCACCGAAGTCGGCCGCCGCATGGCTCGGCTGCCGCTTCACCCGCGCCTCGCCCGGATCGTCGTAGAAGCCGAAGCACGCGGAGTCCCGCGCACCGGCGCCGCCATCGCCGCCGTGCTTTCCGCCGGGGAGCGGCTGCGCGACATCCCCAAGGAGCACGCGCCCTCCGATCTCATCGTGCTCGCCGAGTCGGATTGGCAGCCGAACACCCGCCGCATCTACGATCAGTTGCTTCGCCAGCTTTCCACCAGACAAACCGAACGCCGCGACGAGCCGGTGCTGATTTCGATTCTCACCGGCTTCCCCGATCGCGTGGGACGCCGGGTTCGCGACAGCGAAGTTCTGCTCGCCTCTGGAGGCTCGGCGCAACTGGCTGCAGGAAGCGCCGTCGGCGCACACGAGTTCCTGCTCGCGGTCGATGTCGAAGAACGCCGCGACCGCGGACTCCCGCTCATCCGCCTGGCCAGCGCCATCGAACCCGAGTGGCTGCTCGACCTATACCCGGAGCGCATCGAAGAGCGCGAGCGTCTCGAATGGAATCGCACCGCCGAACGCGTCGAATCCTCCAGCGCGATGCTCTATGACGGTCTGGCGATCGACGAAAGCCGCAGCCATAGGCCCGATCCCACGGAGGCTGCGGAACTCCTCGCCAGGAAAGCGATGGAAGCCGGAGTCAGCCGCTTCGTGGACTCCGATGTGCTGGCGCAACTTCGGGCCCGTGCCGCCTTCGCCTGCATTCCATTCCCGGATCTCGGGACCGTGGTGCGGGAAGCTGCCTTCGGATCGCTCAGCTTTCGTGACCTGGAGCAGGCTGGATTGCTGGACCAGATCCGCGCACGCCTGCCGCGGCTCGACCAACTGGCGCCGGAGCGCTACCGCCTGCCCGGCGGGCGAAACGCGAAGATCTTCTATGCCGAAGGGCAGACGCCCTGGATCGAATCCCGCCTGCAGGATTTCTTCGGAATGGAGGAAACGCCGAAGGTGAACGGCGTCCCTCTGGTGGTGCATCTGCTCGCGCCGAACCAGCGCCCCGTGCAGATGACCACGGACCTCGCCGGCTTCTGGCAGCGCCTGTATCCCCAGGTTCGCAAGGAGCTGATGCGGCGTTATCCCCGGCACGCCTGGCCGGAGAAGCCCGTTTAAGCCTTGGCGCGCGCCGCTTCCTTGGCGAATACGCGATCCAGTCCCTCAATCGCGCGGTCAATGTCCTGCTCGGTGATGACGTACGGCGGCAGCAGCCGCAGCACCGTGTTCTGCGTGCAGTTCACCAGCAGCCCTTCTTCCAGCGCGTCCAGCACGATCTGCTTGCACGGCATCGTCATGTCAATGCCGATCATCAGCCCGTAGCCGCGGATCTCGCGGATGAAGCCGTAGCGCTTGGCCAGCTCGGTCAGGCGCGCCCGAAAGTACGCGCCCAGGTCGGAGATGGTGGGCAGCAGCTCGTCCAGAATATCCAGGAACTCGATGGCGGTGCGGCAGGCCAGGGGTCCGCCGCCGAACGTGGACCCATGCATGCCCGGCCCGATCGTGGATGCGGCGCGCTCGTTCGCCGCGATCGCTCCCAGCGGGATGCCCGCCGCCAGGGGCTTCGCCGTCACCATGATGTCCGGCATGGTCACCGGGTCCATCAGTTGATACGCGAAGTACGTACCCGTGCGTCCCAGCCCGCATTGGATCTCGTCGAAACATAGCAGCGCGTCGAATCTGTCCGCCAGTTCCCGCGCCTTGCGCGCGAACTCGAACGGAACCGGATTCACGCCGCCTTCGCCCTGCACCAGCTCGAAAATGATGCCGCAGGTGTTCTCGTTTACCGCTGCTTCCAGGGCCGCGAGATCGCCCGCCGGAACCCACTTCGCCCCCGGCATCACAGGTTCAAAATCCCTGCGGTACTTCGGCTGCCCGGTGATCGAAACACTGCCGATCGTCCGCCCGTGGAAGGAATGGTCCAGCGCGATTACCTCATGCTTCGCGGCGCTGATGCGATTCCCGTGCGAGTGCATCATCTTGATCGCCGCTTCCGTCACCTCGGTTCCGGAGTTGCCGAAAAAGACGCGCTGCAGTCCGCTCATTTCGCACAAACGCTTCGCCAGCGGACCTTGATACTCGTGGTAGTACAGGTTCGACGTATGCACCAGCATGCCCAACTGATCGCGCATCACCTTCACGATCCGCGGATGCGCGTGGCCCAGCGCGTTCACGCCGATTCCCGCGATCAGATCCAGATAGCGGCGGTTGTTCGTGTCATACACGTAGCAGCCCTTGCCGCGATGCAGCGTCACCGGCAGGCGGGCGTAGTTCTGCAGCAGATGATCGCGTTCGAGATCAACGACACCGTGGGCCGGGGCAGCCGTGGGAGAAGTCATGCTTCATCATATAGCAGTTGCCTCAGGACCCGGATTGCCGTTTGATGAACCTTCCGGGCGTCGCGCCCGTCATCCGGCCGTCCTGCAACACCGGCTTCCCGTTGACGATTACGTGAACCATTCCTTCCGCCATGCGGTTCGGCTCATCCCACGTCGACAGGTCCCGAATCGTCTTCTCATCAAACACCGCGATGTCCGCCGCGAACCCCGTCGCGATCCGCCCCCGATCCTTCAACCGCAAGTGATCGGCGGGCAGGGAAGTCATCTTGCGCACGGCGTCCTCCAGCTTCAGCACCTTCTGCTCGCGAACGTAATGCCCCAGCACGCGCGGGAACGTCCCCGCCGAGCGGGGATGCCCCTCCTTGCTTGCCGCGTCCACGTACCCGCCGTCGCTCGCAATCATGTTCCAGGACATCCGCAGCAGATCCCGCAGATCCTTTTCCTTGATCGCGCCCAGCGTGATCCCCACCGGATGCTCGCTCGGCAGGTACAGATCCGCTACCAGGTCGAACGGCTCCAGCTTCCGCTCCTTCGCCAGCTCCGACAGGTACTTGCCCACCAGTGACGGATAGTCCTTGCTGGAAGTGATCCGCATGGCGGAGTACCCGGTCGCTTTCAGCCAGGCGAACCCGCCGTTCACGCCGTTCTCGCTCGTCTGCCGGATCTGCTTGCGCAATTCCGGATCGCGCAACGCCTTCTTAAGATCGAAGCCCGGCTGTGACCGCAGCTCCGGCGCCACCACGATGATCGCCTCCAGCGTCGCGGTCGCCGCCCCATCATAGGGATACTGATCGGTCACCACCTCCCGCCCCGCCTTGCGAGCCGCCTCTACCATCGCGATCACGTCCCGGATCTTGCCCTCGTTCTCCAGCGCCACTGCCTTCTCGTGCGCGATCTTCGCCGGAATGCCCGCGCGTTCCCCGATCTCCAGGCACTCGCGATCGCTCTCCAGAAATCGCTTCACCGGGTCGCGCACGTGCGAATCATAGGTTCCATCGAACGGCTTCACTACTTTGGCCAACTCCACCACCTCATCCGTATCGCTCCACATGCCGGGCTCATACATCAATCCCGTCGATAGTCCGACACAGCCCAGCTCCATCCCCTCACGCACCAGCGCCTTCATCTTCTCGATTTCGTCCGCCGTCGCCCGGCGATGGTCGCGCCCCACCACTTCGCGCCGGATTGCATTGTGTCCGATATAAAACGCGACATTCACTCCGATGCCGTTCTTCTCATAAGCCGCCAGCAAGCGCCGGATCTGCGCCGGCGACGCGGAGCCGTCCGGCCCGCCCACGATCGTAGTGACGCCCTGCCGCACGTAGCCCTCGTTCAGCTTGCGCTCCGGCGTCGCGATCGCACCTTCGGAATGGTTGTGAACGTCGACGAACCCCGGAGCGACCATCAGACCCTTCGCGTCCAGCGTCTCCCGCGCCGTCAGCTTCGCCGCATCGCCCACAAACGCGATCTTCCCGTCGCGAATCGCAACGTCCGCCCGCCGGCGGCCCGCTCCGGTGCCGTCGATCACAATTCCGTTGCGAATAATCAGGTCGTAGGGCTGCTGCGCCATCGCAGCGCAGGCCAGCAGGAAGAAGGCGGTTCGCATTTGTGGGATCGTATCATGGCTACTTGCGCGGTGCCTGAATTCGTGCCGTTAGCGTGATACCTTGTTGAATGAAGCCGCTGACGTTCCAACTGTAAACATGGACCGAGAAGAAGCTCATCAATTACTGGATCGCCTGCCTCCAGCGCAGTTCAATGCCGTCGCGCAGTTGCTGGAGGTGTTGGTTGCCGGCCCTGGGTCCCTTCTCAATTCCCTGGCGCAGGCTCCGATTGAGGAGGAAGAGATCACGCCGGAAACCGCGGCCGCACTGGATCGCGCACGGGCTTCACTGGCGCGGGGAGAAAGTATCTCTCAAGAGGAAATCCTGCGCGAGTTCGGCCTGACCAGGTGAGCCCTCCGGAATGAGCAAGGACGCCGCACCGGAACGGCTCTGCGTCGTCTGGTCGCCGGAAGCCCGAAACGATCTCCGCGCTATCGCTCGTGAGAACGCCATTCGGGTTTTGCACTGCCTGGATCGCTACTTAGTCGATCGTTCCGGGGATGTCAAGAAGCTGAAACCGCCGCGTAACGACTTTCGGCTTCGCTGCGGCGACTACCGATTGTTCTTCCAGCCTAAGGGTGACAATACCATCGAAATTACTGGCGTCCGCAACCGCCGCGAAGCATACCGCTGATGACAACCCTAGTGGGACCGACGCCTGAAGGCAGACTCGCCGCTCGCCGGTAACGAACCGCCAGTGAGAATCTCGCCACTCGGGGAGCAACACGCGCCCTCGATACCGCCGGCTGCGATCACCTCACGTGATTACAAACCGGAAATTCAACTCCCAAAATCGGCCCGCATGTAGCCTGGCGGAAACCAGACACGCCTCCGCACCAAACTGTGCCGCCCGCAACATCCGGCCCCGTTTCCCACCTCCCCACGGGATCGCCTCTTCCACGTGCCGCAACCCAAACTGAAACCATGCGCACCGCGCTGGTGCTCTCAAGCGGCGGCTTCCTCGGCGCCTACCAGGTCGGCGCCTGGGAGATCCTGCGCCGCGATTTCCAGCCCGACCTCGTCGTAGGCGCCTCCATCGGCTCCCTGAACGGCTACGCCATCGCCGCCGGCGCGCCCCAATCCGAGTTCATTGAACACTGGCAAACCGACTACTTCGGCGGCTCTGGACCCCGCCTCCGCATCCCCCGCGGCCCCTGGCGCGGCTGCTTCGACCAGGAGCCCTTCCAGCAGTCCATCCGCGACCTCTGCTCGCGCTATCAGCCGCAAGTCGACCTCGGCGTCGTCGCCACCGATCTGCTCGCGCTCCAGCCCCGCCTCTTTCGCAGCCCCGGAATCGAGTGGACCCACCTGGCCGCATCCTGCGCCATCTTCGGCGTGCTGGACCAATTCGAGATCGGGGGGCGGCTATACACCGACGGCGGGCTGCTCGATTCCCTCCCGCTGTGGGCCGCCGTCGAAATGGGCGCGCAGCGCATTCTCGCCATCAACGCCTTGCCCCGGCCGGGCCGCGGTCCCGTGCGCCTGATGGTCGAGGGCATCCGCCGCGTTTCGGGATTCCGCCCCCGTCCGCCCCGCATTCCCGTTGTCGAAATTGCGCCGGCGGACTCCCTCGGCTCCCTGCGCGACGCCATTGTCTGGAATCGCCAGCGGGTCGACCACTGGATGGACCTCGGCCGGCGCGACGCCCGCGCCGCTCTCCGCCGCCTGGCCGCGTAAAAACATTTTCCGGCGAAATGTTTTTGCGGTACAATCGGCCTTTCGAGAGCCTATGCCCGTCTACCGGATCTTCCGACTCCGCCCGCACCTGAAGCAGAGCTTCCGCAACGCTCCCCATGTCGGCGGGCTGTGCGGCGTCAAGCCGAGGGACTATCAGGAATCCGGCGTGGTCGAAGCGCCGTCTCACTATGCAGCGTGGTTCCAGATGCGGTCCGGCGACGCCCCCCTGGAGGTCGGTGATATTTTGGACTCCGAAGCCGGCCTGTGCATCGTAAAGTATGTAGGGTTTGAGGCCGCGCAATGGGTGCAGCCTGAGTCCAAGCCCGAAGAGGAACCAGCCGCGGCGGCGGTTAGCGCCGAAAGGTAGGATAATAGAATCCGGTATGCACTGTAGTCCGGGCGATGGAGAACGGATCAACTCCTTCGCTCTTGTTTCCTATATCCCTGATCCACTTGGCAGTTACCTCTCGAACCTTCGCCAGCAACTGGTTCCCGCCTGTAACGCCCTCTCCCATGTCACCGTTCTGCCCCCCCGTTGTCTGGCCGACCCGCAAAAGGCCTGGGAGCAGACACTGGAAAGGCTCGGACAGTTCTCCTCGTTTGAACTGCAACTCACTGACATTGAAGTCTTCCCAGCCACGCAGGTGATCTACCTGGCTCTCGGCCGCGGCTACGACCAGCTCGTGCGGATGCACGACGCTCTCAACTCGGATGCCATGGCCTTCGCCGAGCCCTACGAGTATCACCCGCACGTCACTCTAGCTCAGGATCTTACGTCGGAGAACCTGGCGGAAACCCTGCTCGCCGCAAGGCGCAGTTGGGCGGAATGCCCGTTTGAACGGACTTACACGGTCAATCCCTTGATGTTCGTGCAGAACGCGCTCCATGCCCCGTCCGGCAAGAGCTTTTGGATTGATCTGGAGCAGCATCGGCTGAACGGGCATCCCATTCCCGATCAGCCGGTTAGCGCGCACCTTCTGGCCTGACGCTTCAACTCTCGAACATCGGCAACTGCCGCTGGTCCGCGCTCTTTTTGTCGGCTTTCTTCTGCCGCAACGGGCTGCCGATCACGCCCAGCACCTGCACCTCGTGCAACGCCGCCCGCGGGACGAACAGCTTCTGATTCTGCGGCGTCACCACCGTGAACCCGTCCGCTTCCAGTTGCATCAGGTTGTTGCCCACCAGACCTTCCAGGGTCTCTCCGGTGCGGAAGAAAAGCTTCAGCCACAAGCCCGAAGTCTTTGGACGGGAAGGAAAAAAGCGATGGTCGCGCCAACCTTCCCCGGCATCGAAGTCGCGCACGAAGCTCACCGCCACCACCTCCCGCAGGGGCAGCGTCAGGACCGTCCCGGAAGGGCTAAGTATCTCAATTCCATCAGGTTGGACGAAACTCTGCAGGTTCACGAAGCCGCTGATCGGTTCCCGGTCCAGCCGCGACACCACCACTTTCTTGCTCGTCGAACCCGCCAAGCTATTCCTTTCCTGGAAGATACCCTTCCAAACAATTTCGCGGATATTGTATCATTGGCACAAATGAGCAGTACGGCGTTGGCCGTCCAGGTGCGCTGCTTCCTCGACTTCTGCCGGGTCGAAAAGGGGTTGGCGCCGAACTCGATTTCCGCCTACCGTCGCGACCTGGAGAGGTTCGCCGCCGGCACTCCCTCCTGGCCATTAACTGCCGATGCTTTAACAACTTACGTGGATCAGTTGGGCGCCGCCGGAATGCAGCCCCGGAGCATCGCGCGGCACATCACCACGTTGCGCAACTTCACCCGCTTCCTGCTGCGCGAAAGCGTACTAGCCGAGGATCCGAGCCAGTTCCTGGGCCTCCCCCGGCGCTGGGCCGAGCTCCCTAAGTATTTGAATGCAAGCGAGATCGAAGCGCTGCTGACAGCCCCGGGAACGGACACTCCGGAGGGCTTGCGGGACCGCGCGATGCTGCAGTTGTTGTACGCGACCGGATTGCGTGTAAGTGAGCTTTGCGGCGTCTTAACCGCCGATTTGGACCTCGAATTGGGTACCGCGCGCGTCACCGGCAAGGGCCGCAAAACCCGTATCATCCCCATGGGCAGCCACGCCGTCGCGGCCATCCGCGCGTACCTGACGGACGGCCGGGGGGCGATGCTGAAGGCTCGCGTCAGCCCCTTCCTATTCGTCACCCGCCTGGGGAGCTCCATGACCCGGCAGGGGTTTTGGAAGCTGCTCCGCGGATACGGGCGAAAAGCCGGAATCCGCCGCAAGCTGACCCCACATGTGGTTCGCCACAGCTTCGCCACCCACCTGGTGGAAGGCGGAGCCGATTTGCGCAGCGTGCAAGTGATGCTGGGCCACGCCGATATCGGCACAACACAGATCTACACCCACGTAGCGCGTTCCAGGCTGCGGAGCACCATTGATCAACATCATCCGAGGGCTTGACCGGTGAGCGACTATTTGTTCATGTTGGAGAACCACCTGAGCGCGGAGCAATCCGCCGTGGTGGCGGAGGTTCAGGCGGCGGCCGCGCAGGCTCACGCCAACCTGTTTCTGACGGGCGGCGCCATGCGCGACATGCTGGCCGGATTCCCCATCCGCGACCTCGATTTCCGCGTCGAAGGCAGCGGCATCAAGCTCGCCAAGGCGCTCGAAAAGACCGGCGCCAAGATCCTGACCACCGACGAAAACCGCAAGCTGGCCGATCTGCTGTTCTCCAACGGCGTCACCGTCGAGATCAGCATGGCCCGCAAGGAACGGTTCCCCAAGCCCGGCGCCAAACCCCAGGTGCAGCCCGCCTCCATTCACGACGATCTGCGCGGCCGCGACTTCACCATCAACTCCATCGCCCTTTCCCTCAACGCCGGTTCCAAGGGTCTGCTGCTCGACCCCAACAACGGCCAGAGCGACATCCAGCAGCGCGAGCTCCGCGCCATCAACAATTACGTCTTCTACGACGATCCGGTGCGCCTGCTGCGCCTGATTCGTTTCCAGGTCCGCATGGGCTACGCCGTCGAGGAGCGTACCCGCATGCAGTTTGAAAACGCCCGCGACGCCGGGATGCTCGCGCGCATCACCTCCGACCAGCTCGCTTCCGAATTGCGCGCCGTCGCCGAGGAGCCCAACATCGCCGACCTCATGGAAGCGCTGGAACGGGAAAAGATGATGGAGCTGTTCTCCCCCGCGCTGGCCGGGCCCAAGCTCAACTTGCCGGCCTTCCACAAGCTGCAGAAAGCCAAGCAACTGATCTCGGTGGGCGTGCCGGTGCCGGTTCGCGACTTCCCCTTGTTCCTCTCCGTGCTCATCGAGAAGCTGAACGCGAAGGAACGGACCGCGCTCTCCAAAACCGCGCTGCTCACGCGCGCTGATTTCGCCAACATCCAGAAGCTCGAGGCCGCCGCCAAGAAAGCGGAGCGGGACCTGAAATCGGCGAAGGTCACCAAGCCGTCGCATATCTATCACACCATCCTGGGCATGCCCGGCGAGGTCATCCTGTACCTGCTGCTGCACTCCCAGCAGCGGATCGTGCAGGACCGCATCAAGAATTACTTCGGCAAGTACCTCATCACCGCCATCGAGGTCACGGACAAGGAAGTGGCGGCCACCGGAGTTCCCATCGGCTCGCCGAAGTTCCAGAAGGCCAAGGAAGCGTTGATCGTCGCGCGGCTGGATGGCCGGGCGAAGAAACCCGCGCCCCCTCCGGAACCGCCGCCGCCCCCGCCCGCGCCCACCGGCGCGTTCGCCCGGCGGCACTGAGTCCGCCCCTCTCTGGAACCGCGGCACGCCTGAGACGTAATGAGCCGGCAGCAGACCTGTAATGGTCTGTCAGGGCTCTACCATGCACGCTGATCGTTGTTTCCGATTTCTGAGTGCGCTTACCTTGCTGGGCGGGTGCGTCGCGGCCGAGTCCCAGTCGCCCACGACTGCCTGGATCAACGGGCGCTGGTTCGACGGAACCAGCTTCGTGGCGCGAACTGTCTATACGCAAGCCGGTCGGCTCACCCTGAAGCCGCCCGCCGCGATTGACCGCACGGTCGACCTCCGGCAAGGCTACGTCACCCCCGCTTTCGCCGAGGCGCACAACCACAACATCCCCAGTCCGGACACCGCCGCCACCCTCCGCAAGTATCTGTCCCAGGGAATCTTCTATGTGATGATCCAGGAGAATCAGCCGGGCATTCGGGAACGGCTGGCTGGACAGATCAACACCGCGGATTCGGTGGATGTGGCGTTCGCCAACGGCGCGTTCACGGCGCCCGGCGGACATCCCTCGGCGCTGGTGGCGCGCAACATCGCCAACGGCGGCATGACCGAAGCGGACCGCGATGGCGGCTTTCTGCTTCCGGTCGCCACCGTGGCGGACATCGAGAAACGCTGGGCGGAGCGGGTCCGGGTGCAAAAACCGGACTTCGTGAAGATGATGCTGGTCTACTCCGAGGATCGCGCGGCCAGGCGTCCGCGGCCCGCCAATGACCGCCACGGCCTCGACCCCGACAAGCTTCCCCGCAAGATCGTGCAGCTCGCGCATCGCGACGGGCTCCGCGTTTCGGCCCACGTCGAAAGCGCCCATGATTTCGCGGTCGCCGTCGCCACCGGCGCCGACCTGATCGCCCATATGCCCGGCTTCTGGCCGGACCCGCCGCGCATCGAACAACACGGCCTGGAGATCTACCGCATTTCGGACGAGTTCGCGCGCCGCGCCGGGCGCCGCAATGTGACCGTGGTGACCACGCTGGGCGAATCCCTGCGATTGATCGCCGACACCAGCGGGGCCGCCGAAAAACGCCTTCCCGGCATTGCGCGGATGCGGCAGCCGCTGCTCGACCTGTACCGGCACAACCTGTCGGTGCTCGCGCGCAACGGGGTTCGCCTGGCGATCGGCAGCGATTCCTTCCGGGGCACGTCCGTCGACGAGGCGCTGGCAATCCACGATGCGAAACTCATGTCCCCGGCGGCGTTATTGCAATCCCTGTCGTCCGATGGTGCGGCCGCCATTTTTCCCAAGCGCGCGCCGTTCGGCGTCGAAGGTGCGCCCGCGGATTTTCTGGTGCTCGACCAGGACCCGCTGGCGGACTTCCGGGCCATCACCAACATCCGGATGCGGGTAAAGTCCGGGCGGGAACTCGAAGTACGGCGGTAGCCAGCGTGCGAAAGAGAGGAATTCCGCCGGAAACACACTAATCAGGTATGACCTGGTTACTGCCGCTTCTCTTGTTGCTGCCCCCCGATGCCGTGAAGCCCGGCGCGGCTGCTCCGGCCAAGGCCCAGCTCTCCGACACCCAAATCGAAAAGGACATCCGCGCCCGCCTGGCGAGGTCGAAAATGGCCGCCGACAACTTCACGGTCCGGGTGCAAGGCGGCATCGCCACCTGGGAAGGCAAGACCGACGTGATCCAACGGAAAGGCGCGGCCACGCGCATGGCCAGGTCGGCCGGCGCGAAAGCCGTGGTCAACAACATCAAGGTGAGCGAAGCAGCGCGCCGCCAGGCGTCCGCCCAGCTCGACAAAGGAGCCCGGCGCGCTCAGGTGAAACGAACCGAAGTGCCCAACCGCAACTAGAGCGTCAGCACCTGGTGATCCGGGCAGTCCAGGTGCACATGCTCGTACAAGCGCTCCGGCAAGTCCAGCCCGTGCTGCGCCAGGAACGGCAGCA
>CAYOQB010000051.1:0-31341 GCA_964406035.1 uncultured Solibacteraceae bacterium
TGCCGGTGGTGGTGCGGGGCCCGGCGAGTACCCAGTTGTTCGATCCGGGCGCCGGCTCCCGGCCCAGGCGCGCGGGAAACAGGAAGTCCACTTTGTCGGGCTCGCCGGCATCGAGCATCGTCGTCTTCAGCAGGTCGTCCTTCCAGGTGGTGGTCAACTGGCGATACATTTCCAAGCCGGCGAGGATGGTGTCGCGAACGGACCAGGGCCGGGGATCGTAGGCCAGCACCGCGAATTCCATGGGGAGCTTGCCGCGGTTGGTCTCCAGGTAATGATTCACGCCGCGCGCGTAGGCGGCGAGCACGGCGCGATCCTCGTTGGACAGATTGCGCTCATGCATCTCGGCAATGCGCTTCAGCCGCAATCGCCTCGCCTCCTGGTCCACTTCAAGTGCAACCTTGCCGACCACTTCCGATAAATCGCCCGCGGCCAGGCGTCGCAGGGCGTCCATCTGCCACATGCGCTCCTGCGCGGTCAGGAAGCCCTGAACGAAGATGGCGTCCTCCCAGGATGCCGCTTCGATATGCGGCACGCCGATCGCGTCGAAGGCGACCGTGGCCTTCGCCGAAAGGGGCGCGGAGATCGTCCCGGAGGTTTGCGGCAGCGGCCGCCCGGCGAACCACCACACCACTCCGGCGACAACCACCAGCAAAACCGCTATGCTCAGATTGATGATTTTCAGGAAGCGGCTGGAGAACACGTCAGTAAGATTGTAGCCCAGGCCCTTCGCTTCGCCCCGCGTTCATGTACCAGGTCATCCTTTTCGTTTTCGTTCTGGCGCTGAATTCGTTCTTCTCGGCGGCGGAAGTGGCGCTGATCTCCACCCGGGAATCGCGGATGCGGTCCCGCGCGGAACAAGGCTCGGCGGGAGCACAGGCGGCGCTGGCTCTGTTGAACAATCCCGAGCGCCTGTTGAGCGTCACCCAGGTGGGGATCACGCTCGCCAGCCTGGCGCTCGGCTGGGTGGGCGAAAGCACCATGCACGGATGGCTGATGGCCATCTTTCATCCCTGGATTACTCCGGAAATCGAGGCCTATTCCCACGCGGCGAGCTTCGCCGTGGCTTTCCTGATCATCACCTTCCTGCATGTCGTCATCGGCGAAGTGGTGCCGAAGAACATGGCCATCGAGAAAGCTGACGATCTGGCGGTGCTGCTGTCGCCTTCCATGCTGATATTCGCCAAGGCCGCCGCGCCGTTCGTGATCGCGGTGGAGCGCACGTCCGCGGTGCTGTCACGCTCCATCGGCGTGAAGCACACTCACGGCGGGGGAGGCCATTCGCCCGAGGAACTGATGTTCCTGGTGCGATCCTCGCGCAAGGAAGGCTTCCTGGAGGGATTCGAGGAAGCAGCCATCCACAAGCTGCTGGAGTTGCGCGACTGGACGGCGCGGGAGATCATGACGCCGCGCATCGAGATCGTGTCGGTGCCTATCGACGCGCCGCTGGACGAACTGCTGCGCGTGGCCGTGGAGCACAAATTCTCCCGCCTGCCGATCTACGAGAACGCGCAGGAGAACATCATCGGCGTGGTTCACTACAAGGACCTGATGCAAGCCTGGCAGGAACGCAAGCTCGCGGCCGACAGGCGCATCATCGCGCCGCCCTTCCAGTTGCGCCGCTTCCTGCGCAAGCCCCTGGTGGTGCCGGAGACCAAGCCGCTAAATCAATTGGTGGACGAGTTCCGGCGGAACCACACGCACATGGCGACCGTGGTGGATGAGTTCGGCACGGTGGCGGGGCTGGTAACCATGGAAGACGTGCTGGAGCAGGTGTTCGGCGAAATCGGCGATGAACACGACGTCCGCCGCGCACTGCCAGCCGCGAACGCGCCGCTGATTGAAGTGGAGGGCGCCACCTCCATTCGCGACCTGTCCACGCAGTACGGGATCGAACTCCCCACTGAAGCGGGATTCGAGACGCTGGCGGGATTCCTGCTCTACCGAATCGGCGAAATCCCGGCGAAGGGCAGCACCGTGCAGTATGGCAGCCGCAAATTCATCGTCACCCAGATGGAGCGCAACCGCATCACCATGGTCCGCATCGAGACCGAATCAAAAGCGTAGCGCTCGGGGGAAGCCGCTACACTGGAAGCTGAGTCTGATGGACGAACGCAAGCATCGAATTCGCATGAGCAAAGTGATGACAGGGCATCTGATCCCGGACCTCGGACTGGGCGACGAGGCCCGCTTTCAACTGATTGGCGTATTGAATCGCGTCGTGGCGGATGAGTACCTTCTCTACACCAAGACGCGCAATTATCACTGGAACGTCACCGGACCGCGCTTCCACGACCTGCATCTGCTGTTCGAGAAGCAATACGAACAGTTGGATGTGATTATCGACGAAGTCGCGGAGTACGTCCGCGGGCTGGGCGGACCGGCGTTGGGATCCATGGGCGAATTCCTGGAGCACAGCAGGCTGGTGGAGGAAGGCGAAGAGATGCCGAACGCGGACACGATGGTGAACCGCCTGCTGGTGGATCATGAAGCCACCATCCGCAATCTCCGCCGCGACATTGAAGCCGCGAATCAGGCGGGTGAAGCCGGCGCGGCTGACCTGCTGACCGGGTTCCTGGAGAATCACCAGAAGATGGCCTGGATGTTGCGCTCCACGGTGGACCGCTGAGTCGGGAACCTGTTTGCTCTCTGTGATATAGTTTTCTGCACCTGGCAGCGCAAGTGAAGGCGGCGGTCTCGCCCTGGGTGCGGGTACTGCATGGAACAGGGAGGACAGATGATTCGTAAGATCGCAGTTTTTATCGCATTGGGATCGCTCGTTCTGACCGCGATGGCGCAGGACAAGCCAAAGGTGGAGCGCGTCTCCCCGACCCCGACATCGGCCGCCGACGGCAAGGCGATGTTCAAACAGTATTGCGCGCCATGCCACGGCATGGATGCGAAGGGTAACGGACCGGCCGCTCAAGCGCTGAAGGCGGCGCCAGCGGACCTGACGCAGCTCTCCGCTCGCAACGGCGGCAAGTTCCCGGAGAACAAGGTATTCGGATCCATCAAGGGCGAAGTGGGAATGGCCGCGCACGGCTCCAAGGAAATGCCGATCTGGGGCGACGTATTCCGCTCCATGAGCCGCAACGAAGGTGAGACGCAACTGCGGATCACCAACCTGACGAACTACGTCCGGTCGCTGCAAGCTAAGTAAACAGGCGGGAGAACTTCGGGCGGGCCAGGATTGCCTAAGCTGGCAGGTCCTGGCCGATCCGTTCCTCGATGTGCTCGCCGATGGCCAGGCTCGCGGTGGCGCCCGGGCTCGGGGCGTTCACCACGTGCAGGGCGCGTTTTCTCTGCACGAAGTGGAAATCCTGCAGGAGCGCGCCGTTGCGATCCAAGGCTTGCGCGCGAACGCCCGCGCCCCCAGGCTCCAGATCCTCGGGCTGCACCTGCGGAACCAGCCGCTGCAGGGACCGGCAGAACAGCTCCTTCGAGAAGCTGCGGCGAAGTTCGTCGAAACACATCCGGGGATACGCGCCCAGGAAACTCCACAAGCCCGAAAAAGTGAGCGCATCCCATAAGTCAGCGATGCGGACATCGCTTTTGCGATACCCCTCTCGCGAGAACGCGAGCACCGCGTTGGGACCGCACTCCACGCCGCCGTGGATCATGCGCGTGTAGTGGACGCCGAGGAACGGGAACTTGGGATCCGGCACGGGATAGATGAGATGGCGGACCAGGTGCTCGCGGGATGGCTTCAGCTTGTAATATTCGCCGCGAAACGGCACGATCCGCACATCGCGACCGCCGCCGCCAAACGCGGCAACGCGGTCGGAGTGCAGCCCGGCGCAATTGATGAGGTAACTCGCTTCGTAGTCGCCGGCGGTTGTGACGGCAGTCCACCCTGAGGCGCTTTCCCGTAGCGCCGTGACCTCCGCCCCGGTGACCACCTGCCCTCCATGCCGCACAATCTCGTCGGCGAGCGTCGCGCACACCATGGGGTAGTCCGCGATCCCCTCCTCCGGCACCCGGATGGCAGCGATTCCGGCGGCATGAGGTTCGATCTCACGCAACCGCTCCGGGGTCAGCATCTCCAGGCCCTGCAAACCGTTCTGCCGCCCCCGGTCGAACAGTTCTTGCAGTCGCGGGAGTTCGTCTTCACGGGTTGCCACCACCACCTTCCCGCAGATCTCGTGACGGATGTGATGGTCCCGGCAGAAAGCGGTCATCTGCCGGATACCGTCCACCGCAAGCCTGGCCTTCAGCGATCCTGGCTTGTAGTACAACCCGCAGTGCAGCACGCCGGAGTTGTGGCTGGACTGGTGCCGGCCCACGGAGGCTTCTTTCTCGAGAACGACAATAGATGCCTTGGGCCGCCGCTGCTGCAGCCGGTAAGCGGTCGCCAGCCCGACGATTCCGCCTCCCACCACGAGAATGCGCTGCCCCGTCATTCTGTACATGGTAACCGGACCCGCCTGCTATCATGAGTTCGGCAATGCCTGCACTGCGCTCCCTGATGGCCGGGCTGATCGATTACGCCGGGCTGTTTCCACCCGCTGGATTGGACATGAAGCGCGCGGTGGAAAGCTACGCGGCGTATCGCGCCGGCGCCGACGCATGGATGCTGGGCCGTTTCGTGCTTCCCATCTCGCGGCTAGGCGAGTTCGAGGAGCAGTTCGCGCAGGCCTTCGCCGGCGGCGATCCCTGGCCGTTGAGCCTGCTGATTCCGTCGCAGATCGCGGAAGGCATGGACCGCGCCGCCGCCTTCAATCGCGAGCACCAAGGCCGCGCCGTGATCGACGCGGTGGAGCTGAAGCTGGCGCGCGAGGACGAGATCGCCGAGGCGGCCCGCCACATCCCGTTCACTACCAGCGCCTACATCGAGATTCCCGTGGCGGACGACCCGTCCAAGCTCATCGAGCAGATTCGCCAGGCGGGCCTGCGAGCGAAGATCCGCACCGGCGGCATCACGGAGGACCTGTTCCCGCCGGCCGCGGACATTGCCCGCTTCATCGAGCAGTGCGCCGATTCGCACGTGGCGTTCAAGGCCACCGCGGGCTTGCATCACCCAGTGCGCTGCCTGCGTCCGCTGACGTACGAGCCGGGCAGCCGTACCGGCTGGATGTTTGGCTTCCTGAACGTTTTTGTGGCCGCTTGTTTCGCGCATCACGGCGCGCGCGGTGATGATCTGGTGGATCTGCTCGAGGAAAAAGTGCCGGAAAGCTTGCGCTTCGAAGACGGCGCGGTGCGCTGGCGCAGCCACCGGCTGGATGCGCGGCAGATCGAACGGGCGCGCGAGGATTTCGCGATCGCCTTCGGCTCCTGCTCCTTCGAGGAGCCCGCCGCGGAACTGCGTGAATTGAATTTTCTGCGATGACCAACGAAACTCACGATCCGAATCTGACGAGCTGGGTGGAGTCCGCCAACCGCCCGGATTCGGACTTCCCCATACAGAACCTGCCGTTCGGCGTTTTCCGCCCCGGACAGGGATCGCCGCGTGTCGGGGTGGCGATCGGCGAATCCATCCTGGATGCGGGAGAGTGCGTGCGCCTCGGGTATCTCGGCGGCACCGCGGCCGAGGCGCTGCAGGACCGCAGCCTCAACGCCTTTCTCCGGCTCGGCCCGGAACATTGGTCGGACGTGCGGCGGCAGCTCAGCCGCCTGCTCCGCAGCGACTCCAAGGATCGCCTGGCGAACGTGCTGCATGACGCCTCGTCCTGCGAGATGCTACTGCCCGCCGAAATCGGCGACTACACCGATTTCTACTGCTCGGTTTTTCATGCCACCAACGTCGGATCGATGTTCCGCCCCGACAATCCTCTGATGCCCAACTACAAGTACCTGCCGGTGGGTTATCACGGTCGCGCGTCCAGCATCGTGGTCAGCGGCACGCCCGTGCGCCGCCCCAGCGGGCAACTCGAGTCCAATGGCGCGGTGACGTTCGAGCCCTCGCGCCTGCTCGATTATGAGCTCGAGGTCGGCTTCTTCGTCGGACCCGGAAATCAGCTTGGCGAACCGGTTTCGATCTCCGAGGCCGCCGATCATATTTTCGGGCTGTGCCTGCTGAATGACTGGTCGGCGCGCGACATCCAGCGCTGGGAATATCAGCCCCTGGGTCCGTTCCTGGCCAAGAGCTTCGGAACCTCGATTTCGCCGTGGATCGTGACCGCCGAAGCCCTGGCGCCGTTCCGCGCGCCCGCGTTTCCGCGCCCGGAGGGCGATCCGCCGCCGCTGCCCTACCTGGATGATGAACGGGACCAGGCTTCCGGCGGCGTCGACCTGACGCTGGAGGTCTGGCTAAAGACCGCCCGCATGACCGATCCTGTGCGCGTCAGCCAGGGCAACTTCCGGGATATGTACTGGACCATTGCGCAGATGCTCACCCATCACGCATCCAACGGTTGCAATCTGCGTCCCGGCGACCTGATCGGCAGCGGCACGGTTTCCGGCCGCGAAAAAAGCGAGCGCGGTTGCCTGCTGGAACTCACCTGGCGGGGAGCGGAGACCCTCAATCTCGGGGGCGAACTGCGTAAGTTCCTGGAGGACGGCGACGAAGTGATTCTGCGCGGCTACTGCCAGCGCGAAGGCGCGCGGCGGATCGGCTTTGGCGAGTGCCGGGGTACAGTCATCGGCTGAGCTGTCCCAACTCCCGGCTTGTCGTGCTATCCTCTCCTTAGAGGAACCAGACGTGTCCAAAGACAGCGGAATGATCGGCTAACCCTAACGACCCGGCGGGTATGCCTGCCGTCTCTCGATCCACCGCCCATAGAGGGCTTGCAGCTCACAGTAGTAGTGCGGCTCGTTATCCACCTTCCGTTCGTGCCGGATCCACTCTTCCAGGTTAGCGTACGTCTGCCGTACGATCCCGTCAAAGAACTCGAATAACCGATCCTCGTTGGCGTCCCCTTTTGCGGGCTGCGATCGAGACCTCCTCGAAGAAATTCAGGATAGCCACTACGCCGGCACGCTTGTCGTCGATCTCCTTCGGAATGGCCTCGGTCCCGCGGCGCATCAGGGTAACAGGATCAAGACGCTTTTCTGTCACCTCACGAAGTACGAGCCGTACGGTCACCATGTCCGCCCGGTTCCAACGCTCGATCAGACTGTAAGCGTATTGCGATCGCTTTTCGTCAATGCCCTGCAGGTATGTATAGAGTGCGAAGCAGCCGCCCGCCACCGTCGCAACGAACAGAATCGTGGCTCGATTGCGGTCCGGCGCATTGTGGAAGGCGACCACGAATGCGATCTCCAAGGCCGCAAAAAAGGCCGATTACGACCCACTTTCTTCGAATTGTGATTTGCATTTCGGAAAGTGAATTATACCTGCCTGCATAGTGCCGGCGGCCGGCTGACTTCCCAGGCTCACCCACCCGCCCCCTGCGGCGAGGACGGCGGACCCGCCAACTCCTCCAGCACCGATTGAACAAACGCCAGCAGATCCGACTGCGATTCGCTTCCGGTCAGCGGCGCCCGCAGCACGCCCGCGGGCGTGAATTGCGCTCCCGCCGTGCGCCGCACCAGGTCCATTAATCGCGCCGGATCCACCTTCGATTGCTGGTGGAACTTGATATTGATCGCGCCGCCCCGGCGGTCCACCGCTTCAATTCCCATTGATTCGGCAACGGTCTTGAGCATCGCGAACGTCACCAGCGCGCTCACCGCCTCCGGCGCGGGACCGTAGCGGTCGTTCAACTCGCCGATCACCTTCTCGGCCTGTGTCTTGTCCCGGATATCCGCGATCCGCTTGTAAGCCCGCAGCCGCTGTTGTTCGTCCGCGATGTACTCGGCGGGAATGCGGATGTCCAGGCCGAGGTTCAGCGCGGAGTGAATCTCCGGCGCGATCTCCTCGCCCTTCAACTCGCGCACGGTCTCGTCCAGCAGGCGGACATACATGTCGAACCCCACCGCTCCGATATGCCCGTGCTGTTCGCCTCCCAGGATGTTGCCCGCGCCGCGCAACTCCAGGTCCAGCGCCGCGATTTTGAAGCCGGCGCCCAGGTCGGAAAACTCGCGCAGCGCTGCCAGCCGCTTGCGGGCGATATCGGTTAACTCCGTGTCCGCGGGAACCAGCAGGTAGGCGTATGCGCGCCGGTTGGAACGCCCCACCCGGCCGCGCAACTGGTATAGCTCCGACAGGCCATAGCGCTCCGCGTTCTCGATGAGGATGGTGTTCGCCAGGGGAATGTCCAGGCCGTTTTCGACGATCGTCGTGCAGACGAAAACATCGTTCTCGTGCCGCATGAAGCCCAGCAGCACCTTCTCCAGGGCCGCCTCTCCCATCTGCCCGTGACCCACTCCGATTCGCGCGTCCGGAACCAGCTCCTGGATGAAAGCGGCGCGCTGCCAGATGGTGTCCACCCGGTTGTGAACGAAGTAAACCTGGCCCCCGCGTGACAGCTCCTGCTCGATCGCGGAACGGATCAGCGCGCCCTCGAAGGGCGCCACCACGGTATGCACCGCCAGCCGGTCCTTCGGCGGCGTCTCGATCACGCTCAAATCGCGGATGCCGAGCAAGGACATGTGCAGCGTGCGCGGAATCGGCGTCGCGCTCATCGATAGCACATGAACGTTCTTGGTCATCTGCTTCAGGCGCTCCTTGTGGCGCACTCCGAAGCGCTGTTCCTCGTCGATCACCACCAGCCCCAGATCGCGAAACTCCACATCCTTGGAGAGCAGGCGGTGGGTGCCCACCGCGACGTCCACCTTGCCCGCGTTGATGTCCTCGACCGCCTGCTTCATTTCCTTCGCGTTGCGGAAGCGGCTGAGCATCTCCACCCGCACCGGGAAAGGCTGGAAGCGGCGCCGGAACGTCTCGAAATGCTGGAACGCGAGCACGGTGGTGGGCGCCAGCACCGCGACCTGCTTGCCATCCCCCATGGCCTTGAAGGCGGCGCGCATCGCCACCTCGGTCTTGCCGAAGCCGACATCCCCGCACAGCAGCCGGTCCATCGGGATGCCGCTCTCCAGATCCCGCTTGATCTGCTTCACCGCGTCCAGTTGATCCTTGGTTTCGGTGTACTCGAACGCGTCCTCGAACTCGCGCTGCCAGTTGGAGTCAGGCGAGTAGGCGAACCCCGGAGCCATGCGGCGTTCCGCGTAGAGCTTCAGCAGCTCCTCGGCCATGTCGCGCATTTTCGCCTTCACGCGCGACTTGGTCTTGTTCCAGGTGGCGCCCCCCAGGCGGTCCAGCGGGGGCGCGGACTCGCCCGCGCCCCGGTACTTCTGCACCAGGTCCATGCGCGTCAGCGGGACATACAGCTTGGACTCGCCCGCGTACTCGAGCAGCATGAAGTCGCCCTTCTGCTCGCCCTGGCTGATTTCGCGCAATCCCAGGAACTTGCCCACTCCATGCGTGGTATGGACCACGAAGTCGCCCGGCTTCAGGTCCGCCAGATCGGCGGCAAACGCGCTCAACTGGCTCTTGGTGAGCGAAGGCCGCGCCACCAGGTCGCTTGAGTCGAACAGATCCTCGGTTCCGATGATCGCCAGGCGCGAGGTGGGAAACACAACGCCCTTGCGCACCGCGCCCTTGATCAGGAACGTGCTGGCGGCCGCGCCATGATAGACGCGCTCCGCAAGGTACGCGCTTTGGCCCTCATTCGGCGCCAATCCCAAATGAAACGGAACCGCGTATTCCTGCAGAATGTCCGCCAACCGTTCGATCTCGCCATTGGTGGGCGCAAAGTAGGCCACCCGGTAGCCCTGTTCCACCATGGTCTTGGTTTCCGCCACTGCCATCTGCATGCTGCCGTGAAACGCGACCGCCTGGCGCGAATCGACGTGGGCGGTCGCGGCGCCGACATCCAGCTGGCGCAGCATCACCTGCGTGCGCTTCCGCAGCGACTCCCGCAATTCCCCCCAGGTGAAGTAGTTGGCGCTCGCGAGCTCGGCCGGCCAGCCCGATTGCCGCTGCCGCTCCTCGTCGTCCAGCCGCTTCCACAGTCGATCCGCCGCCTGCGCCACTGCTTCCGGCTCGTCCAGCACCACCAGCGCTTCCGGCGACAGCGAGAACAGCGATCGCGTGCGCGGACGGGCCAGCGGCACCGCGAATTCCCAACCCGGAAACGCGTCGCCCGGGCTTGCTACGCCCTGATAATCCAGCTTCTCCGCCAGCTCATGGAACAGCGCGCGAGACTTCGGGTACTCGACCAGCGGCAGCACGAGCGCTTCGTTCACTTTCAGAACGCTGCGCTGCGTCTCCACGTCGAAGCGGCGGATGGATTCCACCTCGTCTCCGAAAAACTCGACCCGGACGGGCTGCTCGCTTTCCGCCGGGAATACGTCGAGAATGCCGCCCCGAACCGAATACTCGCCGGTCATCTCCACCGGCTCCCGACGCTCGTATCCGATGCTCTCCAGGTGCGCGAGCACCAGGTCCAGCGGCAGTTCCTCCCCCGTCTTCAAGTGAATCGAGAGTTGGCGGTAGAACTCCGGATCCTCCACCTTCAGCAACGCCGACACCACCGGAGTCACCGTGACCGGGGCGCGCCGCCCCGCCATCCGCAAAAGACCGGTGGCGCGCTGCTCCCCGATCTCGGCATGCGGCGATAGCTTCTGGAATGGCAGCACGTCCAGCGCCGGGATCAGTTGCGGCCGCGGCAGCTCGGCTCGGCCCACCAACAGATCGAAGAACGTCTGCAACAGTTCTGTCAGGGATTCGGCTTCCGCGTTCCCATCGGTGACGATCACCAGCGGACGCTCCGTAGCCTGCCACAGCAAGGTGAGATAAATCGCCTTGCCCGTCGTGCTCAGGCCGGAGAGCGAAACTTCGGGATCGCCGCCGCGCGTCAGCTTCCCGGCGATGTCCTGGAAAGCAGGGTCGCGCGCCAGCGACAGAAAGAGATCGCGTACGGCGGGGTGGATCACGTCAGATCGCGCTCAGGCGCCCGCCGCGCGCGCGGCCCGCGCCAGCAGCTCTTTTTCAATGTTGGTGGTGGAGAATCCGGCTTCCAGCGGCAGCAGCATCACCCTGCCCCCCGCGGCTTCCACTTCCTCCCGCCCGGCGACGAAATGCGACCAGTCCGAGCCTTTCACCAGAATGTCAGGAAGCACCTCCGCGATCAGCTCACGCGGCGTATCTTCGTTGAAGAAGCAGACCGCGTCCACGGCTTCCAGCGCGGCGGCCATCGCGGCCCGATCCTCCTGCTTCATCAGCGGACGCGAGGGTCCCTTCAGCTTCGCGACGCTAGCGTCGGTGTTGAGCGCGAGCACCAGGATATCGCCCAGGTTGCGCGCCGCCTCCAGCAGTCGGATGTGGCCTGGATGCAATATGTCATAGCAGCCGTTCGTGAACACCACAGTCCGGCCCTCGCGCTTCCAGTCCGCGCGCGCCTTCAGCAGGTCATCCTTGCTGTAGAACTTGCCCATCCTGCTTTATTGTAAACGGCGCTATTCGCCGAAGCAGTACAACTTGCCGTCCTGCGTTCCGATCACCACGCGTCCCTGCGCCACCGCCGGCGATGCCGAGAACGGCGCGCCGCCCGTGAATTCCCACATCTTGGCGCCCGTTTTCAGATTCAGAGCGACGAAGTTGCCATCGTTGGATCCGATAAACACGCGATCGCCGACCACCGCGGGCGAAGACTCCACGCGCGCCTTGGTGCCGTAGCTCCAGATCACCTTGCCGGTCTTCTGATCCAGCGCGTACACGAACTTGTCGCGTCCGCCGAGGATCACCTTGCCGTCGGCCAGCGCGGCTGACGAATAGAACGGAAACTGCCGCTTGGGATTCTCGTACCGCCACAGGCGCTTCTTGGTCTTCAGGTCGAAGGCGAGTACGTCGTTGTCGAAGGTCCCGAAGTACGTGGCGCCGGTGCCCATGGCGGGCGAAGCTCCGGCATACGATCCGGTTACGATCTGCGCCACCTCGACACCGTCCGAAATGCGAATCCCGCGCAGCACGCCGTCACACCCCGAGATATAGGCGACGCCGTTCGCCACCGCCGCCGTGGCATGAACCGGCCCGTTGGTCTTCACCTGCCACAGGGGCTTGCCGGTCTTCAGCGCGAGCCCGTGCAGGCTGCCGTCGTAGGATCCAATGATCACGCGATCGCCGACGATCACCGGCGATGCCTTGATCTCGTTCTGCGCCTCGAAAGTCCATACCGCTTTCCCGGTGGCGGCGTTCACGGCATGAACCGTGCCCGCCAGGTCGCCGATGATCACCAGCCCTTGCGCCACCGCCGGTGAAGACTCGCCGATGCCACCGTCCTTGGCCTTGTACTTCCACTTCAGTTTGCCATCGGAAAGCTGAATCGCGAGCAGTTCGCTCGCCTGCGAGCCAACGTAGACGGTGCCGTCCACGATCGCCGCGGAGGATTCGATGGGTTCGCCCGCGTCGTAGGTCCACAGCAGCTTCAGGTTCGCGGGCAGCGTCGAACCGGCCACTCCGGTGAGATTCGGGTTGCCCCGGAACTGCGGCCACTCGTCGCGAATCGCGGGTCCGGCCGCGCCGGCGCCGGATGCGCTGCGAGCCGGCGCTTGGGCCGCTGCCGCCAAGACACTTATCAATCCCACTGCTAGTAAGCGCATTCGTAAATCTCCAGGGCTCCCGCCCGATCGAACGGCCGGGGATTGAACTTCCCGGTCCACTGCTGAGCGGCGGCGTCCGCCAGACGCGGCAAACTCTCCTCCGGTATAAATAGATGCCGCAGCCGCGCGGGAAGGTGCGCCGCCGCCGCCAGATCCTTCAGTCGCCGCGGCAGATCCGGGCTCAGGTCGCGATACCGCCCATCCACCACCGGCTGATTCCAGCGGACCACGTGCCGCAGCAGCGACGCGATCGCCACCCCGTGCGTAATCCCAAACTCCGCGGTCAAGGGATTGGCGCACGCGTGGGTCGAACCCAGCATCGAGTTCTCAATCGCCATCCCCGCCAGGTGCGACCCCAGCAGCATGCGGCCGCGCGCTTCCAGATCCTCGGGATGCGTCAGCACCCGCTCGAAACTCCCGTTCAACAGCCGCCACGCCTCCCGCGAATACACTTCCGAAATCGCGTTCCGCTTCGTGGTGACAAACGTCTCCACCGCGTGCGACAGCGCGTCATAACCGGTGGTGGCCGTCAGGTCGCGAGGCTGGGTCAGCGTCAGTTCCGGATCGAGGATGGCGATCGCGAACGCCGCCTGAGGGTCGCCGCAGGCCATCTTGACATGCGTTTCCGCATCGCTGATGATCGCGTACGTCTGCGCCTCGCTGCCCGTCCCCGCCGTGGTCGGAACCCCGATCATGGGCAGCATCGGGCGCGTCGCCTTGGCCCATCCCCAGTAGTCCTTCATGCTGCCGCCGTTGGTCAGCACGAAATTGACGCCTTTGGCGCAATCGAGCGAACTGCCGCCTCCCAGGCCGATGATCAGGTCCACCCCGGCGTCGGCCGCTGCCCGGCGTCCGGCTTCCACCATGTCCGAATCGGGATTCGGTCCGAAATCGTGGAAGGTAGCGACGCTCAGCCCCTCCGCCTGCAGCAGCCGCTCGGCATCGCCGGCATACCCGGCGCGCCGCATGCCCTCGTCGGCCACCAGCAGCACGCGGCTGGCCCCCGCCTCGCGCGAGAGGCGGCCCAGGTTCCGGAACTCGCCGGCGCCAAAACGCACACGCGTCCGCGGATACAGATCGAAGCCGTTCATTTTGCTCGGGAGAACTCCAGTATAACGCCCACCGGCCTGTTGGACGTCCCCGCGCACCAAAGGTTTTCGGACCTCCGTTAAGCCAGGTCCGGCTGCCCGGTGGCCGACAACACCGATTTCCATTCCAGGCCGCCCACTTGCACCCGGCGGCGTTCGCTGGCCACCCGATCCAGGGGAACGTGAATAAACAAATCATGCTGCAGCCCGATCATCACGTCCGTTTTGCCGGCCACGGCGGCGTGCACCGCGTTGCGCGCATATAGATCGCAAAGCAGCGCGTCGGGCGTGTTCGCGGGACGGCTGCGAATGATGTAGCTCGGATCGATGTACTTCAAATTGATGGACATACGCCCGGCGAAGTGGCTCACAATGCGGTCCTGCAAGTACGGTCCGATATCCGCCAGCTTGCGGTTGCCGGAGGCATCGCGCCCAACCTGGGCGTCCGGGTCGCGCAGCAGTTCCTGACCCGCCCCCTCAGCCACCGCGATCACCGCGTGGCCGCGGTCGAGCAGCCGCTCCTGCAACGCCATCAGAAACTTGTCCATGCGAAACGGCGCTTCCGGAATCAGCGTGAAATTCACTTCCTGGCTGGCCAGCGTGGCCCCGGTCGCAATAAATCCCGCTTCCCGGCCCATCAGCTTCACCAGACCGACTCCGTTCACCTGAGCACGCGCCTCGTTGTGGGCGCTGTCCAGCACGTTCCGGGCCTCCTCCACGGCCGTTTGATAGCCGAACGTTACCGTTACATAAGGGACGTCGTTATCAATCGTTTTTGGCACGCCGACCACCGCCAGCGAGTAGCCCTTGCGAATCGCCGCCTGGGCGATCGCATGCGCCCCGCGCAGTCCGCCGTCACCGCCGACGCACAGCAGAATCTGGATACCCCGCTTCACCAGAAAATCCACCATGACATCCGGATCCACCCGGCCGCGTGAAGTGCCCAGCAAAGTCCCGCCCTGGCGGTGGATGTCGCTGACGATCCTGGGCGTGAGCTCCACCGGCTCGAAGCCGTTGGCCGGATTCAGACCCTGATACCCGTAGCGGATTCCCAGCACCGTCGGAACCCCATAGTGATGATGGAGTTCCAAGAACGCCGACCGGATCACGTTGTTCAGGCCCGGGCACAGCCCGCCGCAGGTGACGATGGCCGCCCGTGTCTTGGGCAGCGGAAAGAAAACACGCTTGCGCGGTCCCGCCTGTTCGAACAGTTCTCCGTCCGCTGTCGGGCCATGTGCGGTGCGCAGAACCCCGGAGGGCACCATCTGCTCTTCATCCACCGCCCAATCGAGCGGCGAGTCGTATTTCCGCGGCCCCAATTCCAGGATCTTCATCGGCTGGTCTCGCTCTGGTACTAGAGTATCGAATCGAACCGCGCCCGAATCTTGCACACCCCTCCCCGTCTGTTTAAGATGGAGTCAACCCAATGCGGCATACCCACCTGGGACATTCGCATTTCCGGCCGCACTCCAGCCTCAGCGATGAGGTGAACCGCAACATCGTCCGCTCCGAGATCGAGGGCGGAGTGTACCTGATCGACCTGCCTCCGAACACCACGCTGGAGATCGAAACCCAGAATCGCTGGTACACGCTCGTACACCAGGGTCAAGGTAAAGCGCTGATTTCGGGACATCCCCGCTTCTGCCCCGAACCGGTGATGGTTCGCGTCACCGGATCGAACTGGGGCGGCTCGATGGTCAAGCAATCCTACGTCGGCCGGGGCATGCATCTCGAATTCCGTCATCCGGACTACAAGGCGCCCATCATCACGTCCGCGATCGTGGACATTCGCCTGCGCTAACCGCCGCGGTCGTCGGCCGGCCCGAAGACGCGATAATAAGGAAACTCCATGACCGCCCGCATTTTCGCCAAACTCATTCTCGCGGTGCTCAGCGTCCTGATTGTCGCCCTGACCGCGGTGGACTTCCTGGCATCGCAACGCGTCGAGAAGATGTACCTCGATACTCTGGAGCGCGAGCTGTACCAGAAGGGCCGCATGGTGGCGCTGGAGCTGGAGAACGGCGGCATCGACTTCTACAACCTCGCCGCCGCCGCCGGCGCCCGGATCACGCTCATCGCGCCGGACGGGCGCGTGATTCGCGACTCCGACGCCGAAGCGAGCCGCATGGATAACCACGCCCACCGGCCGGAAGTCGCCTCGGCGCTCGCCGGACGCAACGGATCCTCCGTCCGCTTGAGCGGAACGCTGGGCCAGAAATTCCTTTATGTCGCCGTGCCCTCCAAACAAGGAGCGATCCGCCTCGCGGTGACGCTGGCGCAGATCGAAAGCCAGGTGAATGTGATTCGCAAGCAGTTGCTCGCCTCCACCGCGCTCGCCTTTCTCCCCGCTATTCTGCTGGCGGCGTTTTTCGCCCGCTACGTTTCCCGCCGCCTGGCCGCGATCATCGACTACGCCGGCAAGCTCGCCGAAGGCAACTTCCGCGCCCGGCTCCAGTTCGAAAGCCACGACGAACTCGGCATCCTGTCCAGCAAGCTGAACGACACCGGCGAAAAGCTGCAGCACATCTTCGAGCAGTTGCAGCACGAGCAGGTGGAACTCGAGAAGCTGGAGCGAATCCGGAAGGACTTCGTCATCAACGTTTCCCACGAGCTGCGAACGCCCCTCGCCTCCATCCAGGGCTACACCGAGACCCTGCTCGACGGAGCAATCCACGACCCGGCTCACAACGTCCGCTTTCTCACCATCATCAAGCAGAACGCGGAGCGCCTCACCCGCCTCACCGCCGACCTGCTCACCCTCTCCCGCATCGAGCTGAAGACCCAGAAACTGCAGTTCGCCGGTTACTACGTCAACCGCCTCCTCACCGACAACGTGGACTCCATGCGGCCCATGGCCGACAAAAAGTCCATCGAATTCGTTCTCGAACCGGCCGACCCAAAGCAGGAGGTCTTCTGCGATTCCGAAGCTCTGCATCAGATACTCTCAAACTTGATGGACAATGCGTTGAAGTACACTCCCGAGGGCGGCAAGATCTACGTCGGCGCTCGTGCGGTTCCCGGCGAAATGGTCGAATTCCACGTTCGTGACACCGGCCAGGGCATCCCTGCCGAGGATTTGCCGCGGCTGTTCGAGCGCTTCTATCGTGTTGATAAAGCTAGGTCGCGCGAGCTTGGTGGCACCGGCTTGGGCTTGGCCATCGTAAAGCACCTGGTGCGCGCCCATGGCGGCGAAGTGCGCGTCGAAAGCGAGCTTGGCCAGGGCTCCACTTTCCTGTTCACCCTCCCCGTGCAGGACCAGGGACTGCAGGAGAGCGGCCCCGTTCAGCAAGAGTTAACCGCCTCGTAATGATTGTGTAATAATCGAAGTGTTACACTCCGGTTGGAATTCCTGCCATGAAGAAAATCGTTTTGATTGAGGACGACTCCGACCTTTTCTCCCTTCTCAAGTACAACCTGGAGAAGGAAGGGTTTGCGATGGTCGGGTCGCAGACAGGCAAGGGTGCCATTGAGTTGTGCCGGCGCGAGCGGCCTGACCTCATCATCCTGGACATCATGCTTCCTGACTCCGACGGTCTGGATATTTGTAAAGGCATCCGGGCCCACGCGGAACTGGCTCACATCCCGGTGATTTTCCTCACTGCGCGAGCTTCGGAAACGGACCGCATCGTCGGCCTGGAGCTGGGCGCTAACGACTACATAGTAAAGCCGTTCTTCGTCCGCGAGCTGATCGCCCGGATCAAGATCCATTTCCGCGGTCAGGCCGCCCCCACCAAGGTGCTGAAGGCCGGCACCCTCGAACTCGACAAGAACTCCTGCCGCGTCCGGTTGGGCGCCGAGGACCTCTCGCTGACCGCGACCGAGTTCCGGCTGCTGGAGTTCCTGATGAGCCGGCCTGGGGTCGTTTTCAGCCGGGAACAGCTCCTGGATGCCGTCTGGGGTCATGACCGCGCGGTCACGGATCGCACCGTGGACGTCTACATCCTGCGGCTGCGGCAGAAGATCGAAGCCATGCCCGATTCGCCCAGCTTCATTCGCAGCGTCCGCGGGTTCGGGTACAGCTTCAATTCGGAACCCCTTGCCGCCCAGGCGATGAGCAACGCCTGATCAGCGCCGCTCGAAGCGCAGATTGCGCACGCGTTCGCTGGTCAGCCGGAACCCGGTGATCCGGCCGCCGGACTGCTCCAGCCTGAGGTAACCCAGAAACGGCGCGTAGTAGTTGCCTTCGAACGTGGGCTCCACCGTATGCGTGCGCAGCTTCTTGCGATGCAGCAACAACTTGCCGTCCTTCAGTTCGAGGCGGTAGCTGGTGTCGATCTCCGGGCAATAGTATTCGCCCGCCGCCGCCCGCAATTCCTCGGGCCGCGGTTTCCACTCGTTGCGGCGTTCCAGGCGCGCTGCCGGCTGGCCGGCGTTCTCCACCTGCACGCTGCCCTCAACGAAGCGGAAGATTCCGGGCTGATTGTCGGCGCGGAAGGCATTCGCGGCCACCGGGGTCATATTCATGTCCTGGCCGTGTCCGAACAGGATCAGCTTGCCGCCGTCCACACGGAAGCGATAGATTTCTTCGTCCTCGGGGTCGCGAAACAATCCGGCGTAGGACGCCAAGTCAGCATCGGTGACCGCCACCGGCTCCGCTTTGGGAGGCTCCGCGGCGGGCTTCATAAGACTACCCAGGAAGATGTCGGCGATCGCCCGCGACCTCTGTACCGGATTGACGATCGTGTTGCACAGCGTGACCACGGAAAACTTCTGCTCCGGAAAACGTGAATATCCGGAGCGGTAACCCGCGTCCGCGCCGCCGTGTTCCACCAGTTTCAACCCGCGATACTCGCCCACGGTCTGGCCGAAGCGGTACGGGATTTGCCTGCCGTTGTTCAAGGTGAATTCCGAAAGCATGGTTTCGTTGAACTTCGCGCCGCCCACCTTGCCGGAGTAGAAGTTGGCGTCCCACTTCGCCATGTCCTCCACGGTGGTCAACAGGCTGCTCGCGCCGACCGTGTCGTAGGTGGGAATGCTGAACTGGAAGCGGTCCCGAAGCCGGGCATAGCCGTAGGCCATCCGCGGGGCCACTTCGCGGTAGTCGTCGCGGAAGTGTGTGTCGCGCATTTCCAACGGCTCGAAAATCTCGGCCGTGGTGAACTCGCGGAGGCTCTTGCCACTCACCCGCTTCACGATCTGCGCCAGCAGCGTGTAGCCCGTATTGGAATACAGGTGCTTCTCGCCCGGCTGAAAATTCAGCTCCCTGGCCCGCGCCACCAGGTCCATCACGTCCTCATCCTTCACCACATCCTGGCTCAGCCGCCAGCCGCTCAGGATCAGCATCAGCCATTGATCCCGCAATCCGGAGGTGTGGTGCAGCAGATGGCGGATGGTCAGAGGGGTTCCGAAGTCGCGCAGCTCGGGAATGTGCTTGCGGACCGGATCGTCGATCGAAAGTTTCCCCTGCTGCGCGAGCAGCACGATCGCCGCGGCGGTGAACTGCTTGGACACGCTGGCGACATGAAATACGGACCTGCTGGAAAGGGCGATGTCATGGTCCAGGTTGGCCATTCCGTAGCCGCGCGAGAAGATCAGGCGGCCTTCGCGAATCACGCCCACCGCGCAACCGGGCGAGCTGGTCTTATCCAGGTCGGCGAACAGCTTGTCCATCCGGGCGGCGGCATCACCCGGCAACTCGGCCGCAACTATTGCGACACCACAGAACAGGGAAAGCGCGAAACGCATATCCGCCTATGGTAACCGCGGCGCTGCCGGAAGCGAAACCATCGCGGGGCGAAATGGCTATTCCACTTCGTCGATGCGGCTGGGCATGCGCCGCACCAGCACCGACCCGCCCATGCTGTGCAGCAGGAACTTGCGGAGGCCGCGTCCCACCGTGCCGCGTGCGCGAACACTGCCCGAAGGGTTGGAGTATTTCAAAGGGTAGTCGCTCAACACGGTTCCTTCCACGCTCTCAGCGCGGACATTCGCGCCTGAAAGCTCCGGCAGGGTGACGTTCACGTCGCCGTTGATCGTGTGGGCTTCGACATTCCCCGAAACTCCCGCGGCTTCGATCGTTCCCGAGACGGTGCGTCCGATAAAGTGAACGCCCGCGGGAAGCCGGACCAGGAAGTCCACGTGAACATCCGGCAGGCGGATATCGCCGCCGCCTCCGTTCTCATAACGAACCTTGGCCCGCGACGGATACAACGAGGCGATCTTGTGCCCGCCGCCGCTGCTCGGACGGCAGCGGAAGGCGCGCCCGAACTCGTCGGCGGGATACACGGCGCAAACCGTTACCCCCTCGCGATGTCCCACCACCTCAATCGCGACATCCTCCGGGTTTCCCGAGCCATGCTTGTAGGCGACGATTTCCACTTCGCCGTTCGTCGAAGGCTCCGCGCGCAGCGAACCTTGGATTCCGTTGATCTCCACCGTCTGTCCGGGAATTCCGGCGCCATTCCAGCGGAACTCCTCCGGCATGCGAACCGACATCTCCAGGCCCAGCGGCTCGTGTCCGGCGGCCGCGGCGAGGGTCGCCACGGCAAACGGCACCATGAACAAGGTAAGGCGAACGGCAGTCATCAGTACTCCTTAGACCTGCACCCGACCCAACCGGTTGCGAGGAACAGCGAGAGGGTCGATTCCCGCAGCCCACCTGGCGCCCACGCTACGCGTGCGTCCGCCACCCTCCATGCCGCCTAACGGGCCGGCCAGTCTGTCCCGGCAGCTTATTAGGAGCATCTTCTCTACTGACGAATCCATACAACGAAATTGACGCTGGCTCTCGATTGGTGGGGTGAACTGCTTGCAATCGGGGGCTAAACACAACACCACCGACAGCACCGCCCAACGCAGGCACCCGCGGCCGGAACGGATCGGATTGGACAAACCGCAGCATGGGCGAGTACTGGCAACGCAACTCGGGGTCCTCTTGCAAGTTCTTGATTCGGTTGGCCGGCAAATTAGGAGCAACGTTCGCTTTTGGGATCTCGCTAACCGGATTGGGACGTTTTACCAGGGGCCAACCGCCCCATATGCTTCGCCGCTTGTTCGATCGCCATATAGCTCTGTTTGTTCTATTACGCTCTTTTTCTGAGAAGCTTTGCGAGGATCACCCCAATTTTGACCGGCATTGAGCAAGCCCGTGATAATCTGAGCTCACCAATGGGGCGCAGCGATTTGAAACCGGTGACATTCGGCAGCCCCGTGTTCCGCCGGATGGAGTTTGCCGGCATGGAGATCACGGACCTGCGGTTCCCGGCGGGGCTGTTTCTGCAGCCTCACGTGCATGAACGCACGGTTTTCGCGGTGACCATCGACGGCGGTTGGGATTCCGTAATCATGAACCGCCCGCGGGATTGCCGCCCCGGGCTGGTGCTTACTGAACCCGCCGGGGAACGGCACGCAAATCACTTCGGAAATCGCGGCGCGCACGTGCTGATCGTGCAGGCGGACCCGGAGCGCGATGAGCACATCCGCCCGTGCCAACGGCTTCTTTCCGAGATCAACCTGCTGCCGCACCCCGAAGTCGCCTCGCTGGCGCGGAGCATCGCCGCGGAGCTCGCCGATCCCGATCCGTTCAGCGCCTTGGCCGTGCAATCAGCAACCTTGGAGATGTTCCTGTTGGCGGCGCGAGCAGCCGCGGTTCCGGTTCGCCAGTCCTCGCCTCCGCTGTGGCTGCGAAGGGCAATGGAATTGGCCCGCGAAACGTATCGCTCGCCATGGTCGCTGGACCGCTTTGCCGCGACCATCGGCGTTCATCCGGCGCATCTGTCGCGTGCGTTCCGCAGTCAGTATGGATGCTCCCTGGGCGCTTACATCCGCCGTCTGCGGATGGCCTGGGCCGGCGAACAGTTGGCCTCCTCCCAAACGCCGATCTCGCGCATCGCGGCGGAAGCCGGATTCGCGGATCAAAGTCATTTCACGCGCGCCTTCACCAGGCACTCGCGGATGACCCCGGGAGCTTACCGCCGCGCGATGAGCTCCCGGGTATTGCCGGAAGACCAGGACTAGGGCTTCACCTGAACATTGCCGGAAACGGGCCACGTCCGGGCATTGGCATCCGGCCAAGGCTTCATGGCGCAGTACTCCGCCGACGTCAGAATCCCCGCTCCGCCGCGGAAGCCGACGAACGTCGTGCGGTCCTCGTCGCCCTTGCCCTCGCCGCTATCCAGAACGCGGAACCAGATGTCCTGGCCGGGCTCGTGGATTCCGGTCTGGAATGCCGGATGCTCGGAGCGGTTCTCGGTGATCACGCCGCCGATCCAGGCGCGGCCATTCGCCGAGTCCACCGCCAGGCAGGTGACGTCGGCATGGAACTCGACATTCAACCCGCCCGCGTCGGCTTTGTGGTGGAAGCGGCCCTCGAACCGGCCATCACCCTTATCCAACGCGGTGAACGCGAACTTCGCCGGGGTTGTGCCGACGTCGTAGTGCCCGCCGCCGCTCGCGCGGGCAACAACACCGTCCGAGGCGGCGGCAGCGGACGGACCTTGGTTCCACGCGACGAATAGCGCCGCCGGAGCCGCGAGCAGCGCCAACATGCGGAATCTGTTTCGAATCATCTTGTAAAGACCTCCAAATTTGTTCCGGCGTGCCGGAGCATAGGTCCGATGCTACGGCCCCGCACCGGCCGGAATATTGCACCGCACCTGCAAATTTGCGTTTCCCTGACTTCCCCGCGGCGCCTGTAGTACTAGCGGCAGACCTCGCGGCAGCTTGACCCTGGTGCCGCGCAGTCATAAAATCGTAGCCAGGAAGTTCTGTTTTTTCACGCCTATGGGAGTCAGGGACGATCGGGAAGTACTGAGTTCGCGGAAGCTGGAAGTGCTGCGTTCCATCGTCCAGGCGTACATTGAGACCGGCGAACCCGTTGCTTCGCGCAGCATCGCCCGCCAGCGCCGCGATTCGCTTAGCCCCGCCTCCATCCGCAACGTGATGGCCGATCTCGACGACGAGGGCTACCTGAAGCAGCCGCACACCTCCGCCGGGAGAGTGCCGACCGAGAAGGCATTCCGCCTCTACGTGCAGAGCCTGAGCCAGGCCAACCGGCTGCTCGGCAGTGAGCTGTCCCGGATCAAGAACGAACTGCGCCGTATCGAGCGTCTGGAGGACCGGGTGGAGCATAGCTCCCACCTGCTCACCGAGATGACCAAGAGCGTCGGCATCGCCGCGGCCATCCCCGCCTCCAGCCAGACCCTGGATCAGGTGGACCTGCTCGCGCTGGGCGACCGCCGCGTGCTGATGATCGTGGTCACCCGCGACCATCAAGTGCACAACAAGCTGGTCCTGCTCGACGAGATGGTGACCCAGGACGAACTGCATTCGATCCGCAACTACCTCAACATGGAGTTTGGCGGCTGGGTGCTCAGCGAGATTCGCGCGGAGCTGAAGAAACGCCTGGAAGCCGAAGCCGCCGCTTATGACCGGATGTTGAAGCAGTTGACGGACCTCTACGCCAAGGGTCTGCTGGCCGTCGAAACTTCCCCGGACATTTACCTGGACGGCGCGAGCAACCTGGTGGGCCTGGATCTGCACCTGACTAAGGAAAAGCTGCGGGAGCTGTTTCGCGCGCTGGAAGAGAAAAAGAAGATCCTGGCGCTGGTGGACCGCTTCCTGGAACTCCCCGCGGGCGAGCTTGCCGTGCACGTCGGGCTCGGCGACGATCACCCGGCGATGAGCGAGTTATCGCTGATCGGCGTTCCCGTGACGCTGCCGAATGGACTCTCGGCCGTGGTTGCGGTGCTCGGTCCTATGCGCATGGACTATTCGCGTGTGATGTCGGCGGTCCTGCATGTCGCGCAGGCGTTCGAGGGCACCGCGCTGGAATAGCCGCCTACTGGCTCAGGTCCACGTACTCCGCTCCTTGCGGAGGCTCAAAGCGGAACAGCGTATCGGCGATCTTCGGGTTCCGCGCTTCGTTGGCGAAGGTGAACTCGAGCACCGACCGGTCCACTCCGGTGACGATCAGACGGCGGATACTGAAGTCCGGCGCGGTGACAAAGCTGACCTCGGTGTAAGGAGCCCGGTCGCTCTTGGGAATGGCCGTGATCCAGGTATTGCCGTCCTCTGTGCGCGTGCGGAACTCCTTGAAGTCGTCTTTGAAGTTCAGCCGCCCGATCAGGAACGCGAGCGGCGCACGCATGTCCTCGGTCTCCTTCAGCTTCATCTTCTCCGCGCGATTAGTTTCCGGCGAGTAGTAGTACACAAACTTCCCGTCGGACACAAACAGCTTGCCTGGCGGCTGGTAATACTGCCAGCGCATCCGGCCGGGCTTGCGCAGGAACAATTCGCCCGATTCCATCTGGCGGCGGCGCCCCTGTACCTGATAGGTTTCGGTGAATTGGACACGCAAGGTCTGCGCGGTGTTGTAGCGCTTCTCGATGCCGTTCAGGATCTGCTGCACGTCGGCGCCGGCCGCGGCGGCGGCCATCAAAAAGACACACCAGTACTTCATGGCGACAATCGCTCCAGCTTCCACGCGCCGCCGTCCCAGCGGTAGCGGAGCCGGTCATGCAGGCGGCTGGGACGCCCCTGCCAGAATTCGAACTCGCGCGGTTCCAGACGATAGCCGCCCCAATAGTCAGGCGCCGGCGCCTCGCCGCCGAACTCGGATTTCAAGTTCGCGATCCGCTCTTCCAGCTCCTGACGGCTTTCTAAAACAGAGCTCTGCCGGGAGGCGATGGCCCCCAGCCGGCTCTCAAGCGGACGCGAATCGAAGTACTCCTTCGACTCCTCCCGCGCGATGCGGCTCACCACGCCCTCGATGCGCACCTGACGCTCCAACTGCGGCCAGTAGAACAGCAGCGCTGCCTGCGCATTGGCAGCGATCTCCACGCCCTTGCGGCTTTCGTAGTTCGTGAAGAAGACGAATCCTTCCTGATCGAAGCTGCGCAGCAGAACGATGCGCGCCGACGGTTGCCCGGAGGGACTTGCGGTGGCCAGCGTCATCGCGCCGGGATCCTGCGGGATCAACGGCCGGACCTCGCTGTACCACAGCGCGAACTGCTCCACTGGATCGGGATGGACGTCCGTTTCCAAAAGCTCGCCCCGGCGGTAATCGGAGCGGCCGCGGTTCGGCACCACGAGGTAGCCGTGCACCGCGTCTCCGAATACCGTGTTCTTCTCCGCGCCCCAGTACCAGTAATGCGCCGCGATGTAGGCGCAGAGGATGGCGTCCAGGCGATCCTCAATGTCCTTCAGCGCGACCAGGCTGACAAACTCGGGAACCAGCGGCAGGTCCGCGGCGGCCAGCGGCGGCTGAAGGTGCGGCAACACGCCGGCCATCAGATCGCGATACTTCCGCAGCTCCCGCATGCGGCTCGCTTTGTCGCCCTTCTTGTATTTCAGGATGCGCGGCAGTTCGAACAGCTCCACCGACGCGGCGTGTGGATGGACCTCGATCTGAAAGCGATCGGGCGCCTGCGCCTCCACGCGATCGCCATGACGGAAGCCGCGGGCGGCGAGATCCGCGCTGAAACCGGTGACGTACCCGGCGAACGGGCGTCCCTGATTGGCCGGATGGCATCCCGCGTGAGCGCGGGCGTAGCGGGCGTTCAGCAGCTTCTCCGCGGGACGCGCGCCCGTTGCATTGGGGATCACCAGCGGCGCGTCCACCCCGATTCCGCAGGGCGCGTTCGCCGAGTGGGCGTCCACCCAGGCCAGGATCTGCTCCTTGTCCTGGTGAGTGCGGGCTTCCAGAAAGCGCAATTGCCCGTCCTGCCACTCGAGCGCCGCCAGCCCGCTGGGCTTGCCGTGCCAGCCGAGATCGATGCCAAGGAACTTCAAATTTCAGTGTAACGCGCAGGCCGCGGCCTAGCGTTTCCCGCAGGCGGCGGCGAAAGCGTTTACGATCGCCTCGACCTCCGCCGTGGAACCGACCAGTTGCTCCAAAGACCGGCCCGCCTGAATCGACAGCTTCATCGGATCGGGGATGTTGACGCCATCCAGCGTCGCCAGTTCGTTGCGATTCAGCTTATTGCCGCGAGCGCTCTTGAGATCCTTACAGAAGAACCCGTAGACGTGATCCGGTTTGGCGTCGCCACCGGCTTCCGTGTACATCCACAGGCCGCTGGAAGGGCTGAAAGTCAGTCTCGCCGAGGCAAACGCAGTTCGCGTGAAGGACGGATGCGCGTGCCGGATCGGATAGATCGCCAGCTGCGGCCCGGCCGGAACAGCAAGAGGAACCGTGGGTGGGGGCAACGAACTTGGAGCCGAAGGTCCGGGTGCGGATGTATTCGCGCCGGCGATGCCCTGCATCCGCTCCGCCGGGGCCACGGAACCCGGCGCGGATGCTCCGGGTGCGGATGTATTCGCACCGGCGATCCCTTGCATTCGCTCCGCCGGCCGCGCCGGAGTCGAGCAACGGATCACCGCCGTGTTGCCCGGCTGCGCCGCGCCCACCTGGCCCGCGGCTTCGGCGGAGGCGAATCCGGTCTCGACCGCCGTCACCCTCCATGCGCCTTCCACGGGAACGGGATCATCGAAGCCCGGAATCCGGGCGAGCAGCTCCAGGCGGTCATCCACCGCCGGCGAGCATCCCTCGGGGAGCCGCAGCCGCACCCGACTGCCCGCGACTTCCGTCACGGTGGCGACTGTCGAGGGCTGCGCGACGCAAATCGCCGCCAGCGAGAGAACCATAACTAGGGCACGCATGGCATGGAACTCCTCGGCTCCAGTTTACGCATCAGGTCCAGCATCAGCGGACCGAGCGGCTCCGGCACCCCCTGCGGTATCGATGACGTGCGGAGATGCACCCGTTTGCTGGTGCTGAACAGCGTTGCGATCCCGACGTTGAATGCGCTGCCCTGTGCGACGACTTCGCTCTTGCCGCAATGTCCCAACCCGGGAGCGGGAATCCGGCCTCTCGAGGGATCGGCGTCCACCTCAATGTACAAGGAGAAGCTCTTCCGGGGAGACCGGTAGGTGCACCTCGCGTACGCCACGCTGCCGTTGGCTCTCCAGATCACGCGGGGCGCCACCGTTGGCTCCGCAATATCGAAACCGGGGACCACCGGACAGGGGATAGCGCAGAGTGGATTGTCGTCGCAATTCGTAATCGGCGGCGGCGGCGCCGAGCAGCTCTCCGCGAACGGAACTGCCTGGGCGGCCAGGGACGAAAAGGTCGGCCGGCTGATCTCGTTCGTCAACCGGTCTTGGTTGGAGAGCCCCCAGCCGTACACGCGGCGCGCTTCCTCACCGCTGAGCCCACGAGTGTCTTCGCCCCGGTACAGGAAGATGTACCGGCCTTCGGCGGCGTTGGACGGGCATGCGTCGTCATAGTCGTGGTAGCCGCGTTCCCGGTATTGCAGAACGACAGTAGCGTTGGGGTTCGGCGGCAGGCTGTAATAGCAGGTTGCCTCCATGCGGCCCGGACCAAGCTGGGAGACCGCCTGGGAATTGATGTTCCGCCAGCCGCCGGCGGCGGGAGGGCACTGGAACGTCCGCGACGGCGGCGGAGGCGGAATCCGAAACGGCGTGCGAGCGGTTTCCACCTCCGCCGCCGCTGCAAAGAGAACCACTTTGACTTCAGAGCCCGCCGCAACCGGCGAACCCGCCGCCGGAGTCTGAGATTGGACTCGGTGAGCATTTGCGGCGTTCGGAGCCGCAGAACCGACCGAGGGGCGAATTCGAAGGCCGGCGCGGTCCAATGCGGCCCTCGCTTCAGCGGCAGTCAAGCCGGCGACATCCGGCGCGGGCACGGACACGGCCGGCGCGGGCGGGCCATGCAGGACCAGCTCCACCGCCGAGCCCGGATCCACGGCGTTCCCTGGGGCCGGCGATTGCAGAGCGACGGTGTTCTCCGTCGCGCCTCCAGAGGCCGCCGGTCCAACTCGCGGACGCGCCACCAGCCCGGCCGCGCGAAGAGCGGCCGCCGCCTCAGCCGCGGTTCTCCCGCGCAGTTCCGGAACGTTGACGCGAGTCACCGTCACTGGCGGTGGCGCGGAACTCATTCCCCCCAGGCTTCCGGCCTCGCAGGTTCCGGTAAACGGCGGTGGGCGCAAGCTTGCGGATTCGCCCGGCCGCGCGACCCGGTACAACGCGTTCCATTCCCGGAATGCCGTTTGATGGAACGTGAGCATCGCGCTGTCGGGAGTCACCAGGCCGTAGAGCAACGCCTCTTCCAGCTTCACGGACAAAAAAGCGGGTGGCGCATCGGAGGTGGTTTCCGTTCCCAGCGGACCCGCGGAGGTCCGGCTCCCGAACAAAAACGTGATTCCCTCCGGCGGACGAGTAGAGTTTTGCGATCCCCGGCTGAACCGGGACCGGTTTTCGTCGCTTCCGGTTTGCACAGCTTCCGCCCGGTAGGAATAGCTCTGTGGAGGATTGCTCGATGCTGCATCGAACCGGTAACGGAGCAACGGGGTCTGCGAACTTCGCACCTCAGCTCCAGGCGCGGGCGGCTGAGAGAACTGTTGAAAAGACCGCGCGTAATTTGCCCTGGGACTCACCGATACGAAGGTCTCGTGCTGCAGGCGATCCGCGGCACGCGGCGGATCGCCGCCGCGGTTCAGCAGCGTGGCGCCTCCGCACAACCCGATGGTGAAATCCTCGCCCAGGGTGATGCTTCCCGGCAGAATCAGCTTCGCGTTCAGCAGGTACGCCGCTTGCGTGCTCTTGCCTGAAGCGGACGCGCCTGGCTGAAACGGCTGGAGCCGCCACTCACCCTGAATCTTCTCCTCAAACGTGGACGTGGGGCGCGCGCCGTTCAGCCCGCTTCCGTCCACGGTGAGGGATGCCAGCGTCAACACCGGTTTCGCAGCCGCCCGTTCGATAGCCTCGCGCAGCTTCAGCACTCGATCCACGTATTGCTTACGCGCATCCAGAGAAACACCGGGACGCGTCATCTCCGCCGCCTGCCCCTTCAATCGCTCCAACTCCGCCGCAAGGTCCGGCGGAAGCTGCGCCAGACAGGGCAGCGCCACGATCCACACCCACCGCGCGAGCTTCATCGCGCGGGCTCCGCCTGCTGGTTCTCGCAGGAGAATAGCGAGCCCAGCATCCGCGAGCCCGCCATCATCGCCCGGCGAGTCGCCGCGCGCAGTGCCATCGTCTCACTCAGGAAGCGGGACACGCCGGGGTTCGCCAGGAACTTGTTCATGGTCCAGCCACCCAGAACGTTGTAATTGCCCCAGTCCCAGGCGCTGTTGGGGAACAGGTTGTATCCCTCCAGCCGTTTTGCGTGGAAGTAATCCTTCAGCAGGCGGTCGGGGTCTACGGGGATGCAGGGAGGCGCGGCGCGGACGCTGGAGCACAAAGGCACGCCGCGGCATTGGCCCGTGGTGTCGCACCATTTCCTCATGCACGCATCATCGCAGCGGGGAATCGACAGCAAGCCGCGGTCGGGATCCACCACCGTCACCAGCGGATCCTGCTTCAAGGCGCCGGGCGAGTCCGGGAACCAAGCTTCCGCGCCGTGATGCGCCACGTTGCCGCCCTGAAATCCGGCCCGTTGCTGTACACCGCGATTCACCGCGGCGATGGTTTCCGGATCCACACCGGAGACGAATCCCTTCTCCGCGTCGAAGCCTGGAGATCGCACGTCGGACTTCCGCCCCATGGCCAGGAAATCGTAGTCCGCGGTAAGCGGCACCAGCACGCCATTCGGATCGTATCCGGCGAGTACTTCCAGCGGCTTCACCTGCGATAACTGCGCCTGCGTCAGATTCAGAGGGGTGCCGGTGTCGGGATGCAGGTAAGCGCCATCCTTCAGCACGACCGGCGTGGGGACCCCGGACGCGGGGTCCGGCACGACCATCACGCGGGAGCCGTCAGGACGCTTCAAATCCACCTTGAACGCACATTTCTCGCGCAGGCATTCTTCAATCTTCTGTTGGAACTTCACCACCTCGTCGAGCTTTGCGTGAGCCGGATTGCCGAGCTTGCTCAGGCTCTGGTCGACGGGGATGAAGCCGCGCTGCGGACCCCAGTCCGCGCTCTTGCCCTTCACGTTCATTCCCTTGGTGAGGTAGTGCTGTTCGATCAACCGCGTGGCGTCAGGATTGACGTGGCGGAAGATCAGGATCTCGCGCCGCTGGCGCGCGACCTCCTCGATGGCGTCCAGATGCGCCGCCACCATGTTGGATGCCTGAACGGCGCCCGCTCGGCCGCGCTGAACGGCCTCAAGATTCTGGGCGAGCACCCGCCGGGATTCCGCCACGGCGCGTTCGCGAATCTCGGCGGGCAAACTCCGGAGCGCCACTTGGCCTTCCTCGGCCGCGCGCAAGGTCTCATAGATCGTCTTGTTCGCCTGGAACTTCTTTTCGAGTTCCGCCGGCAAGGAGGCGTCCGGTGACACGCGCCCCGGAAACTCGATCTCAATCCGCGTGCCCTGCAGGAAGTTCAGCAAACCCCGGACATTCTCTGCCAGAATCTGGTGGCGCGCGGCGAAACCCTCGATCGCTTCCGCGCCCTGCGCGGCCAGATGTTCAAAGTAGGCATCCAGCTTCTGAGCGGCCAGCGCCGCACGGTCGGATCTTTTCACCGCTTGCTGGAAAAGCGTGGGGCCCACCAGCGGGACCGCCGTGAACAGCGCGGTGAGGCCCCGTTCGAACGGGCTCATGCACTGGCCCGCCAGCGTCTCGTTCATGTACGCCTGGTAGATGTCGACAGCGTCGCCGACCACCGGCACCACCGACAGAATATCGGCCGCCAGTTGCTGCTCCGCGATCAATTTCTCGGACTCAGCCGCCAGCGCTTCGATCTCCGCCGACTGAATCGTGCGCAGCCCGTCGATATAGGCGCGCAGTTCCGCCAGCATCGGATCCGGGCATCCGATGGTCCGGATCGTCCGCCCGCCCAGGCGAACTTCGTTGTTCATTGAAGTGGGGCGGCAATCGGGAAGCTGTTCGCCGCTCTTCAGCAGCGCGCGCAGGTAGGCGAAGGTCACCTTCTTAAACAGACCGACGCGATAGTCCTGATTGCGGCGGCTGGCCTCGGCGATTGCGCCCTCCAGAAGCGCCGCCTCGCGGAAGAAGCTGGCAAAGTAGGCGGACAGCCTGCCGTCGTTTTGCGGCAGCGGCCGGTCCGGGACCTCAAACGCGCTCTCCCGCACAATCTTCTTCCCCAACTCGTACACTCGCCGGAACCGCGCGACATCAACTCCATAAAATCGCGCCACGCTTTCGGATCGCGCGAAAACGTCGTTGATCTCGCGCGAGCGGACGGTGATGTCGACCAGAACGGCGGAACTGGTGGACCATTCCTCCACCTTGGCGAGCAGCAATTTGCGCTCGCGTTCCACCTCGTCGCGGGACATCGCGGGCGCCGGCGGGGGCGAGGGAAGCTCCAGAGCGGTGCGCTCAGAGGCAAGCTGTTGTTTCTGCCGCGTCAGATCGTCGCGCACGGCGCGGTCGACGGCGTCCAACAAGCGGCGGGTGTCGGCGTCCGGGGTTTGCGCAAGGCTCCCGCAGGCGACAGCAAGCGCGAGCGAAGCTAGCCACCACAGCCGTCGAAGCGACATATTCGGGCGGGCCGTTATGTTACGGTTCGCCTCATTCTAAGGCGGGAGCGGGATAGGGCGCAACGAATTTGTGGCTGGGCGCTCTAGAATACAGAGTAGCGATGCGCAGACGCGACATCCTGAGGACGGCGGCCCACGGCTTTGGCGCAATCGCGCTGGAGTGGATGCTCGCCCGGGACCTGGGAGCCGCGCCCGCCAAACGCGCCAATCCGCTGGCCGCCAAGCCGCCGCACTTCCCAGGCAAGGCCAAGTCGGTCATCTTCCTCTACATGGTGGGCGCGCCGAGCCACATCGACACCTTTGATCCCAAGCCGCTCCTGAAGAAATACGAGGGGCAGAAGCTGCCCGAGAGCATGGGCAAGGTCGGCAGCC
>CAYOQB010000052.1:0-14077 GCA_964406035.1 uncultured Solibacteraceae bacterium
TGGACTGCCTCCACTACTGGGTCACGGAGATGCACGTGGACGGCTTCCGCTTCGATCTCGCCTCCATCCTCGGCCGCGGCCGCGACGGTTCCGTGCTTGCGAATCCCCCTCTGCTCGAGCATATCGCCGCCGATCCGGTGCTGGCTAATACGAAGCTGATCGCCGAGGCGTGGGACGCCGCCGGCCTGTATCAGGTGGGATCGTTTCCAGCATGGGGCCGGTGGGCCGAATGGAACGGCAAGTTTCGAGACGATGTCCGGCGCTTCGTAAAGGGTGATCCGGATACCGTGCGCGCCCTGGCCCTGCGCCTCTCCGGCAGCCCGGACCTGTACGCTCCCAGTGGCCGCCGCCCGTTCCATTCCATCAACTTCGTCACCTGCCACGACGGCTTCACCTTGGCCGACCTGGTCTCCTACAACCACAAGCACAACCACCGCAACGGCCAGCAGAATCGCGACGGCAACGACGATAACTGCTCCTGGAACCACGGCGTCGAAGGACCCACCGAAGATCCGGACATCGCCCGCCTCCGCGTGCGTCAGATGAAGAACCTGGCCACCCTGCTGCTCTTCGCTGACGGCGTTCCCATGATCACCGCCGGCGATGAGCGCGCCCGCACCCAGCACGGCAACAACAATCCCTACTGCCAGGACAACGCGATCAGTTGGGTAAATTGGGATCCCACGCCGCTCGGCGACGAGATGTATCGCTTTTTCCAGCGGCTGATCCGCTTCCGCCAGGTCAGCCCGCTGGTGGGGCGCATGCGCTTCGCCCCCGACGAGGATGAAGAATACGTCCACATGGACTGGCACGGCGTGAAACTCGGCAAGCCCGACTTCGGCGAGAATTCGCACTCCCTCGCCGTCCATCTGCATAACGGCTACACCGAGGTGCGTCAGGACGTTTATCTCATCGCCAACGCCTGGGTCGCCGCGCTGGATTTCGAGCTCCCCGCGATCGAGGGCCACGAATGGCGCCGCCTCGTGGACACCTGGCTCGAAGCCGACACCGAGATCCTGGAGCCCGGCGACGAAGCGGCTATCGCCAGCCAGGCAAGCTATCGCGCCGAACCGCGATCGGTTGTGGTCCTGGTGGCCAAGCCGCTATAAACCCTTCACCACGATCCCTGCTTCCCTCCAAACCACCACAACATCCCCAACGTGGCCGTGCTCTGCGATCGCTTGCCGCCGAAGAACGGCGCGTCCGAGGAATCCCGCCGGAATTCCAGCCGCGACTCGAAGCCTTCCGCCAGGCGGAATCCAATTGTCGACGTGAAGTCCGTCAGATTCTGCCGCCGTCCCGTGAACGCCCCGCCGATATCGTTCAGCCTCGCGAAGCGCTGCCCGAAATAGCTCCGGCGGTGCCACTGCCATCGCAGGTACGCCGCTCCGCCCCACACCACCTGGGCCGGCGATTGCGGCCTCACTCTGGTGATCGCATAATCCAGTTCGCCCGCCAGCGTCAGCCTGCCGGAGGTCCACGACGCATACGTGTCGAAGAAATGCGTTCGCCCGTCCTGCCCGATGACGCGCTGCTCGCGGCCGTTGTAGTACTGAATCGTCCACGAAGCGTTCGCGGCGGGCCGGACCACCACCTGCGCAAGTTGCGACTTGAATCCGTTAAAATCCTCCGTCTGATTGCCGCCGTTCACCAGCCAGTAGCCCAGCGTCAAACGATCGTTCACCGGCAGCGAAGCGCGAATCCCGGCGTGATAGAACGGGAGGTAATTGAACCAGAAGCTGCGCGAATAGTTGATCTGATCTTTGGAGTAATTGTTCTCGAACCCCAGCGAGCTCGCCCACTTGCCGAAATCGAGGGTCAGGCCCCGCCCCACCGGCGCAACGTAGGTCCCGTACGCCTGGAACACGTGCCGGTACACGTCCGGACGAAGTTCATTCTGCGCCCCGCCCTGCAGCGTTTGCGTCGCCTGCCCGAACATCAGATCCAACCGCACGCCCCAGCGCCGGTTCTGTTCCGGCGCGGCGGCGCGCTCCACAATCAGGCCGGTCTGGTTGATGCTGAAGCTGTTCGCGGTGACATCATAGGCGCGCAACAGATTCGCCCGCCCCGCCGGCCGGTTGAAGTTCCATCCATAGTAGACGTCCAGGAACAGGTTCAGCGTAGTGCCGGGCGCAGCTTCGGCGGGCGCGGCTGTCAGCGGCGTGTCCACCGCCGCCACTGCCTCGGCGCGCACGGGCGTTGTTGCCGGCGGACCTTGCTTTTCCAAAGCCGCTACCCGCTGCTCCAGCCGCTCAATTCGCTCCAGTAGCAACTTCTCCCGCTCCGTAAGCGGCTGCGCCAGCAGCGGACCCGACGACACAAACCAGACCAACGCGATGAGTCTCATCGCCGCACAGTGTAGCGGGTCCTCTGGAGGCCACGCTAGCCGCAGGCTCCGTGCGTTGCGATACAATCCCTGCTGGCATGAACAAGCTCTCCGCGGAATTGATCGCCGAATTTCTCGGCACCATGGTCCTGTTGATGTTCGGCAACGGAGTCGTCGCCATGGTCCTGCTCTTCGGCAGCGGCACCGCGGGCGAACTGGTGAACGGCGGCTTCACCAACATCACCCTGGCCTGGGGACTCGCCGTCACCATGGGCATCTACGTCGCCGGCCGCATTACCGGCGCGCACCTGAACCCCGCCGTCACCCTGACTCTTGCTATCTTCCGCGATTTCCCCTGGTCCAAGGTCATCCCCTACACCATCGCGCAGATCGGCGGGGCTTTCCTGGGCGCTGCCATCGTCTTCTGGAACTACTACCCGCAATTCATGAAAGTCGACCCCAATCTGGAACGCACCGCCGGCGTGTTCACTACGTTCCCGGCTTTCCCCGGTTTGCCCGTCGCCGGCCTCCTCGACCAGACCATCGGAACCGCCCTGCTGCTGCTGTTGATCTTCGCCATCACCGACGAACGCAATCAGGCGCCCGGATCCAACCTGGCGCCGATCATGATCGGCCTGGTCGTGGTGGCGATCGGAATGTCGTTTGGCGGCCTGCACGGCTACGCCATCAACCCGGCCCGCGACTTCGGCCCCCGCCTCCTCACCGTCGCCGCCGGGTTCCAGAACAACGGCTTGACCGATGGCAGCGGCGCGTTCTGGGTGCCCATCGCCGGCCCGCTGCTCGGCGGTGTGATCGGTGGCGCGGTATACGACTTCGGTATACGCCGCTTTCTGCCGTCCAAGTAGCCTTCGCTAAAACTTTGGTAACGGAACCCCGCCCTCGACGGGTAATTCGCGACTAATCCTCTGGTCCTAGCGGTACGGTCGCAGGCCGGAAAAGTACCACCAGGATATTGATTTCTCAGCGATTTCCCCCAATACTCTAGGTGTCCTGACCGCACTTCCTAAGTTAAAAGGAGCATCCGTGAAGGTTGTACGTCTTAGTTTAGTCACATTGCTTGCGTCCTCCGTCTGGGCGGCGCCCCTGATCAGCATCACCTCCACATCTTTCGCGAACCGCGTCGCCGATCGCAACACCGCGCTGGGCGGCCAGCCCTTCGTCATCATTGAGGATTTCGAGGACGGTCCCACCGGCGGAGTGGGAGCCTCCTTCGCCACCGGTGTCGGCACATTTCTGGCCGCGGGCAACGGCACCGGCGGAGCCTGCATCAAGCCCGGAGGCGCCAACAACACCACCTGCGACGAAATGCATGTGCTGAGCAACTCCACCACCCCGTTCGGCGGCCGCTTTGACACCACCTTCGGGCCTGGCGGGCACTGGCTGGACTCCAATGATATGACCAGGCTCAGCCTCGACCTCACCGCATCTTTCCTGAATCTCGCGGGCGGTCTCAGCAACCTGTTCTTCTTTATCACCGATATCGAAGATGTCGGCGGCCAGTTGACCGTCACCGCCAATGACGGATCTGCAACGACTATGAACTTCGCCGGCGCGGCCAACGCCAAGCTCCCCAACGGGACGCTCTTCTTCGTCAACATCTCCTCCGCCGCGGGCATCAAGTCCATCAGTTTCGCCAATACTTCCAGCGGCGACGGCTATGGCCTGGATGATTTCGGCACAACGGCTTTGGACGATGTCGGCGTTCCGGAGCCCGGCACTTACGGTCTGGTCGGCCTCGCCTTGGCCGGCCTCGGCTTCTTCCGCCGCCGCAAATAGGTTTGCTTCCGCCTCCCGCGATCGCCCTCCAGCTTCGGCTGGAGGGCGTTTCGTTTTCGTGGAGCGCCATCCGCCTCAAACAGGGAATAATAGAGGCAGCGGGCAGCATATTCCCATCATGCGCTTTGTCATCATCGGCAATGGCGTCGCCGGAACCACGGCGGCGCTGGCGTTGCGCGCCCGCGACCCCGACGCAGCCATCACGATGATCTCCGGCGAGAGCGACTACTTCTTCTCGCGAACCGCCTTGATGTACGCCTACCTCGATCGCATGACCCTGCGCGACCTGGAGCCTTACGAGCGCGGCGTCTGGGAAAAGCAGCGCATTCAGCGCGTCCGCGGCTGGGTCCGGGACCTGGATGCGACGTCCAAAACTCTCACCCTCGACAACGGATCGGTCGTCCCTTACGACAGGCTGCTGCTGGCCACCGGTTCGGTGGGCCGCGAACTGCCCTGGGAGGGATGGGACCGCGCAAAAAGCGGTCTGCTGCACTTCGTGACCCTCGACGATCTGCATCGCTGCGAACGGCACACCCGCCGCGGCGGCAAGGCCGTGGTGGTGGGCGGAGGCCTGATCGGAGTCGAGCTGGTGGAATGCCTGGTCCACCACGGCATGCAAGTCACGTTCCTGGTTCGCGAGCCTTGGTACTGGCCGGCCGCCCTCGGCGGCGAGGAAGGCCGCATGATCTCGGATCACATTCGCAGCCACGGCGTGAACCTGCTCCTGGAAGAGTCGGTTCAGAAAGTGGAGTCTTCCGATGAGGGCCGCGTGCAAGCTGCCATCGCCGAGTCGGGCCAACGCTTCGAGTGCGAGTTCCTCGGTGTTACCGCCGGAGTGAAGCCCGCCATCGCCTGGTTGGGCCGGACGAAAACGCCTCCGCGAACCGCCCGCGGCATCCTCGCCGACACTGCCTTCCGCACCTCGCTAGGCGATGTCTGGACCGCCGGCGACTGCGCCGAAATCGAGATTCCCGGCTCGCCGCCGCTGCTCGAGCAGATCTGGTACTCCGCCAAACGCCAGGGCGAGCTGGCCGCCCGCTCCATGCTCGGCGACGCGGTGGATTACCGCCCGCCGGTTTTCTTCAACAGCTCCAAGTTCTTCGATATCGAGTTCACCACGGTGGGCCGCGTCAACGACGCGCCCGCGGCTTCGGCTCAGTTCTACTGGCGTGCGCCGGGGCGCGAGGCCAGCATCCGCATCGTCGAGTCGGGCGGCGCCGTCATCGGCTTCAATATGCTCGGCTCGCGCTGGGATCACACCGTCCTGGAACGCTGGATTCTGGAGCGCCGTCCCATGAATTATGTGATGCCGCGGCTGCGGCAGGCCCAGTTCGATGTCGAGTTCGGGAGGCTGGACTTGACGCCGGCAGAAGAGAAGTTCCGGGAGCGCGCTCCAGCGGAGGCAAGGCAATGATTCGCGAAGGTTCGCTTCACCGGCTGTCCCATGACGTGCGCAATCGCGGCTACAGCGCCTGGTTGGTCAGCGCGCTGCTCTTCGCGTTCTACATCATCCTGTACTACACCGAGTGGCTCGCCGCGCCAGCGCGGTTGCTGGGCTTCGACTCCAAGTGGACGCTCTACGGTCTGCTGTACACCATCGCGATCGTTTCGGGTGGCGTCTATGTCATCCGCAAGTACCGGCACAACCGTTATCAGGTGGTCCGCACCTTGGTCGTAATCGCCACCCAGGTCGTGCTCGCCTTCTCCGTGCCCTTGATCCTGAAGTTCTTCCGCCATCCGGAGTTCTATTTCAGTTATCTATGGCCCCTGAAGATCGAATATCTGACGCCGCAGTACATCTTCAAACTGCCGGTTCCGTTCATCCTGTACAGCTTTCTCGGATCGCTCCTGCTGGTTCCGGTGCTCGGCATCTTCTTCGGCAAGCGCTGGTATTGCTCCTGGATCTGCGGCTGTGGCGGGCTGGCCAACACCTTCGGCGAGCCCTGGCGGCACCTCACCTCCAAATCGGCGGCGGCCTGGAGATTCGAGCGCATCGCCATCCACACCGTTCTCGCGCTGTGCATCGCGCTGACCGCGATGCTCTTCGTCACCTACTCGATCGGATCGAAGAACCCGGAGATCGCCCGGCAGACGTACCGTTTTCAGGAGTTCTACGGAATTCTGGTGGTCAGTTGGCTGTCCGGAATCATCGGCGTCGGCTTGTACCCCATCGGTGGAACGCGAGTCTGGTGCCGCAACTTCTGTCCCATGGCGGCGGTTCTCGGGCTGGTTCAAAAGTTCGGGCGATTCCGCATCACGGTGAAGGAGAACATGTGCATCTCCTGCGGGCTTTGCTCGAAATACTGCGAGATGGGCATCGACGTCCGGTCCTACGCGCAGGCCAACACCAGCTTCACGCGAGCGTCCTGCGTGGGCTGCGGTCTTTGCGCGGAGGTCTGCCCCCGCGGCGTGCTTCGTTTGGAGAACGTCGCCCGGCAGGATCCGCAACAGCAGGTTCTGGTGCAGATCGCCAGTGTGCGCCCGCAGGGCCGGTGGGCGATTTAGGCGCTCATGCGCCCCGTTCCGGCCCCGTCCGGTGATCCTCGGGCGGCACCAAATACGCCTCGCGCTGCGAAGTCATCAATTGCTCCCGCCAGTACCATTCCCATTGAGTGTCGTGCGAGCTGCGCGGTCCGCGGGTCGCCAGCGCGATCTGCTCCAGCGGAAACTTGGGCGTCCGGTCCGCGAACAGCAGCCCATTGGCCTCCTGATAGGTGTCGCAGAACTGCGTGTAGCAGAACCCGGCGAGCGAAGGCGCGGGCCGCACCACCTGCAGCAGCTTGCGGTAGCGCTCGCCGAACTCGCGCGCGGAATTCGCCCGCGAGTAGCCCCACGTCCGGTCAGGATCGGAAGAAAACGAGATCCCGCCGAATTCCGTCAGCATGATCGGCTGTCCCTTGTGCTTCTGCCCGATCAGCAACTGGCGGCCTCCCGGACGCTCCCGCGAAAACAAGCGGTACGTCTTCAGGCCGTAGCGGGCAGCCAGCCGCTCCGGCGAATCGTCGTAATCGTGGATGCCGATGATGTCGGTGGCGACGCTTTCCCATCCGTCGTTTCCGATCACCGGCCGGGTCGGATCCATCGTTTTCGTCAGGTGGTACAGCGCCTGAACATAGTGCCGCTGCGCCGGACTGTCGGGAAGATCGGGCACGCCCCAGCTTTCGTTGAACGGCACCCAGGCGATGATGCAGGGATGGCTGCGGTCCCGCGACATGATCTCGATCCACTCTCGCGACAGCCGCTGGATCGAATCCCGCGTGAAGCGGTACGCGCTGGGCATCTCTTCCCACACTAGAAGGCCCAGGGTGTCCGCCCAGTAGAGGTAGCGCGGGTCTTCAATCTTCTGGTGCTTGCGCACTCCGTTGAACCCCATCGCCTTCGCCAATTCGACATCGCGCCGCAAGTGCGCGTCGGACGGCGCGGTGAGCCCGCCCTCCGGCCAGTAGCCTTGATCCAGCACCATGATCAGTGGATAGGGCCGGCCGTTCAGGACGAAGCGATCGCCCTGCACGCCCAGCGATCGCAGCGCGGTGTAGCTTTGGATCTCGTCAATCACCGTGCCGTCCGGGGCCAGCAGCGCAACCTCCGCTCGGATCAGCGTGGGCGTCGCCGGACTCCACAACAGCTCGTTGCGGTAATCGTCGATGCCCGGGTCGGAAAGCGCGATCCGCCGGTGGACCTCGTTGGCAACCACTGCGTACGTATCGTCGGCGAGCAGGGTGTCGTCCGTTGTCAGGCGCACTTTCAGCCGCAGATCCGTGCGGCGGCGTCCCTCCAGCCGGGCTTCAATGCCCACCTCCCAGCGCTCCACGTTGGGGGTCCAGTCCAGCTTGCCGATCCAGGTTTCCGGAACGCGCTCCGCCCAGACGGTCTGCCAGATTCCGGTGGTCCGGTAATACCAGATCGCGTGCGGCTCGGTCTGCCACTCCTGCTTGCCGCGGGGCTTGGACAGATCGCTGGGGTCGTCCTCGGCCCGGACGACAATCACCTGTTGACTGTCCCTGCGAAGAAAATTCGTGATGTCCGCGCTGAAGGGGGCATATCCGCCTTCGTGCCGCACCGCACGCCGCCCGTTTACCCAGACAGTGGCGCAGTAATCCACCGCGCCGAAATGCAGCAGCCATCGTTCGCCGGGGGCCAGTTCGGGGAGATCGACAGCCCGGCGATACCACACGGCGCGAAAGCAGCCGGTGTTGCCGATGCCGCTCGCCGGCGCCTCCGGGGAGAAAGGAACGATGATGCGGCTGTTGAATTCCGCCTGATCATGGTCGTCCCACAGGGCCTCTTCGTCGATTGCGAACTCCCACTCGCCATTCAGACAGACCCAGTTCTTCCGCTCCATCTGCGGCCTGGGATACCCCACGGTGTGATCTGGCATCCAGACGGTGAGGAAGCAAGTGCCTCACCATTCGCGCTCCCGGCCGGATGGTACGGGAAAGCCCCAAGTGGCACTCGAAATGCCCTGAAAACGGCAGCCATGCAAGCCAAAACTGCTGTCCGGACCGATCACGCAATGCTCGAAGATCCTTTGAGCTATTTACCCTGCTCCGCCATTTCGGAGTTTCGCAAGGGTCACGTCATCTACGATTCCGAGCCTCCCCAGCACCTTTTCCTCGTAATCGAGGGGTGTGTGAAGGTAAGCCGCCCAGCAGGCCACTCGGAGGTGGTCATCAACCTCTGCCAGGCCGATGACTTCTTCGGCGAACCGGCGTTTGTTCATGCCTACGGGGAGCGCGCCGTAACCCTGGAACCGACTCGCGTCATGAGCTGGCAGGCCGATGTGGTTCGCGACCTCATCCTGCGGCATCCGCAGTTGGGAATCGCCCTGATTCAGTCTCTGGCGCACCGCTGCCATGACCTGGGCCAGAGAATGGCGACTCTCTCAGCGGAGCCGACCACCCGCCGCCTGGCCAAGGCGCTGGTGGATTTGTCGGAGCGCCTGGGCGAGCCGGACGCCGGTTCGGATTCCGGCCGCCGCCTCTCCCCGTACCCGCATCGCGTTCTGGCTCAATACATTGGCACTACTCGAGAAGCGGTGACGCACTGCATGAACGAGTTCCGGCGGCAGGGGTTCGTGTCCTACACCAGGCGCGACCTGATCGTCCGCGGAGATGCCGTTCGCGATTGGCTCGCGGGTACCGTTACCCCTCGCCAGCCGCTGACGCCTGAGGTTCCCCAGAATCTCCCCGGTACTCTTTCAGCTTGATCTGAATGGTTTTCAGGCTCAGGCCCAGGATCTCCGCTGTGCGCCGCCGGCTGTTGTTGGTATAGGCTAAGGTCGCCAGAATCAACGCTTTCTCGGCGTCGTGCAGCGAGGTCCCGAGGGTCAGAGTCAGCTTGCCGGCATCCACGCTCGGCTCCTCGGAAGACTTGGCCAGCTCCGCCGAGAATCCGCTGGGCAGGTGCGACATGGAAATCGGCCCATCCCCCGCCAGAATCACCGCCCGCTCCAATACGTTCCTTAGTTCTCTTACATTTCCGGGCCAGCGATACTCCGTCAGCTTCTCCACCACTCCGGGCTCGATCCAGCCGCCGCGGCTGTTCTTGTTGCGCAGCGTCGTGAGCAGCGCCTCCACCAGCAGCGGAATGTCGTCCTTGCGCTCCCGCAGCGGGGTCAGCTCGACATGGAAGACGTTGAGCCGGTAGTACAAATCCTCGCGCAGCTTGCCTTCCTTCACGGTTTTCAGGGGCGGGCGGTTGGTGGCCGCCAGGACGCGGACATCCACCTCCACTTCGCCCTTGCTACCGAGCCGCTGAACCCGGCTATCTTCCAGAAAACGAAGTAATTTGGCCTGGGATTGCAGGGGCAGCTCGCCGATTTCGTCGAGAAACAGCGTCCCGCCGTGAGCCAGTTCGATGCGCCCCAAACGGCGCTCTACAGCGCCCGTAAAGGCGCCTTTTTCGTGCCCAAACAGCTCGCTTTCGATCAATGTATCGGGCAAAGCGGCGCAGTTAACGGGCACAAACGGGGCGCCGGCGCGGGGGCTGTTGGCGTGGATCGCCCGCGCCACCAATTCCTTGCCGGTTCCCGACTCGCCGGTGATCAGCACCGTCGCCTTGCTGGGAGCTACCCGCCGGATGAGGGAGAAAACCTCCTTCATCTGTGGGCTGTTTCCTACCATGTCCCCGCAGCTTTCCGTGCGCAGGACGGTTCGCAGCCGCTCGTTTTCCTCGCTGAGCTTGCGCTGGTTGGCGGCGCGCTCGATCAGCACCTGCAGCGCCTGCAGCGGCACCGGTTTTTCCAGGAACCAGAACGCCCCGGCGTCGTGCATGGCGGAAATGGCGGTTTCGATCGCTCCGAACTGGGTCAGCACGATCACCGGGGGCGACCCTCCCAGCTCATTCAGCCGCCGGATCAGCTCGAAACCGTCCAGACGCGGCATGCGCAGATCTGAAACGATGACGTGCGGCTGGAATACTACTGCCTTTTCAGCAGCTTCCAACCCGTCCACGGCCGTTTCCGTGGCATAGCCCCAGGACGCGATCTTGGCCCCCATGTACTTGCGGTCCTGCTCGTCGTCGTCCGCGACCAAGACCCTCAGAGACTCGGACTGTGGTGACATCTTTCCTCTATTCTCGCGCAGCGGCGGAGTAGTTGCCTATGGGAAACTCGCAGTATAGGCCGATCCCGTGGCACAAAGTCCCTACCCGGAACGGGTGATACTCGATTTGATCCGTCAAACGCAGCAGGCGCCCGACCCGCTGGCGTTCCTGCCGGAATTGCTGGCGCAGGCCGCCGGGGCATGCGACGCGCAAGGCTCGGATTTCACGCTGTGGGCGCCCTTGCGAACCCTCGCCCAGCACGGAGGAACAACCCCGTATAGCGAGTCGTTTCCAGCTCGGAATGAGCAGTTTACGTGTGGAACTTTGAAGTTGTACGTGGACCCGGAAAGGGAGCTCGCCCCGGAGCTGCGATCGGCGCTTTCCACCCTGGCTTCGGCGATCGCGACGCGTTTGCTGCAGGAGCGCCAGTTGGCGGAACAAGCAGCGATCCTGAAGGGCGCGGCCCACGATGTCCGCGGCGCGGTCCGCCGCACGATGTCCCTGTCGGAGTTGGCCGCGGCCAACCCGGAGTTGGCCAAGCAGGTGGAAGCGGAAATCGCCGCTTTGGAGAAGCTGCTGCGCGACTTGGGCGCGTACGCGAACGCCCTGCAGAAGCCAGCCAAGCCGCCAGCGCGGCTGTCGTGGCCGGATGTAGAGCAGGCGGTACGGTGGAAGCTCAAGGCGCTGCCCGGCGCTCAGCCCCGCTTCCTGCCCTCGGAAGACGCCGTCTGGGCGCGCGAGGAAGACCTGGCGGACGTGCTGTTCCGGCTGATGGAAAACGCGACGACTTTCGCGCCCCACAGCCCAGTGCTCGTTTCGATGAGGCAAAGCGATGGGGGCGCGGCGATTGAGGTTTCGGACCAGGGGCCAGGAATTGAGGCGCGTTACGCGGACCAGATCTTCTCTCCGTTCTTTCGGCTGCACGGCAAACAGTTCCCCGGACACGGTTTAGGGCTTTCCATCTGCCTCCGGATCGTGGCCAGCCACTCCGGAAAAATTCTGGCCGTCCCCGGCGATGCAGGCGGCCTGACCGTCAGGATCTGGCTCCCGGACTGCCCCGTCTAGCCCTGGGATTCCCGGCTGACCAGCTTATTGAAGTTGCTCTTGCGGCCGGCGGCGGTCTTATCCTGGTAAATCAGCGCCAGGCCGTTCTCGTCGAAGGACTCGAACCAGTCCTCCCAACTGATGGGCTGCAGGGAACCGGCCCCGGAGTAGCCAGGGAAGTCCAACCGGATCATACCGATATCGCCCTTCTTGCGACCCGTCCCCTTGACGCAGGCGGGCTTGGCGCCGCGCGATTCGGCCCAGGAGCGGATCTCTTCGTGGTCTGTTGTGACCTGAGTCAGCTTCGATGGCTTGGCGCCGGCTTTGCCGCCAGAACGCGCCGCGGAACCGTTGGACTGCCGGGCAGCCGTCTTGCGCGCGGTCCCCGAGGCGCTGGTTCGTTTCGCCGCGGCAGGCTTGGTGGCGGTCTTCTTGGCCGCGCCGGCCTTCTTGGCGCGAGCTTTCGTCTGTTGAGCCATAATCCTCCGTAGATCTTTACGATTGCTGCAATTCCGAATCCAATCGCGATTGTGGGAGGAAAGAAGTTCTTCGGACCCAGAAGAAAGGTGTTTCTTTCCACACGCGGAAGTTTTTTCCCATCCAGGTACGGCAGAACCCGCGCGGACGGCTGCCGTATTGCGGGAGAAGGTGCATATGAACTGGACCAGAGCTCTGTGGATCGTCGCGGCGGGCGCCGCCGCGTGGTGGTGGTTCCGTCGAAACCGGGACAGGGCCCGCGACGAACAGTTCGACCGGGAGTGGAACGTGGATCTCGAATCCGCCGCTTCGTTTCCGGCAAGTGACCCGCCGTCGTTCACCGGGGCGCACATCTAGGACGCTAACTCGGGCTGCGGAGACTGAACGGGCGGAGTGGCCAGGGGCCGCTCCGCCGTTTGGATACGTCGCGACTGTCTTCATGCAGCGTCGGAAAAGGCCAGATCCGCGTGCTCGGTCTCGCGTGCCTGGTCCGCCTGCTCCTGACAGGTGATGCACAAGGGCGCCCAGGGGATGGCATTGAGACGCTTGGGACTGATGTCCTCCTCGCAGCGAAGGCAAATACCATAGCTCTTGTCGGCGATACGGGCCAGCGCGGCGTCGACGGCGCGAAGCGTCTGCCAGTCCCGGTCCAGCCTGCTGATAGCGAACTCCCGTTCGCTGGCGCGCTGTACCTGGTCGATGGCCTCCGAAATCGGCTCCACCGCAATGTCTTCGCGCACGGCGAGCTTCCCGGTGAGTTCTTTCTTCTTCGCTTGAAGAGCTTTGCGGTATGTCTGCGTCATGGGTCCTCACGTCCTCCGTCGGATCTGTGTTGTTGCTCCGCTCGCCGCGAGCCGCATGGTGTGTCGCGGGCAGCGTGCGTGCGGCAGATAGACAGCGGTCAGGCGGACCCTGTTACAACATTTCTGCTCTTTTCCTACGGCGGCGCGGCGGTCGCGACTTGGAACCGTACTTGCAACCCTGCAGAGACGCGGTAAGCAACAGATCCGCGAATTGAACAAGGAGAGTTCCATGCCGGAAGTGCACGAGGCGGAACGACAGATCACGGAAACCAACTCACCGGAGCACCCCGTGGTGCGGGACCTGCAATGCCAGCTTGCCAACGCGCTACTGGCATTCATCAATTACAAACACTATCACTGGCAGGTGTCGGGGCCGTGGTTCCGCGACCTGCACCTGATGTTCGACGAGTTCGCGAAGGAAGCGGCGGAAGCGCTGGACGAAGTCGCCGAGCGGCTGAGGATGATCGGGCAGGACCCGGTGTTTCGGCTGGATGAAGTAGCCCGGCAGGCCAGCATCCGGCCGGCGGAGATCCGGGACGACCTGCGGGCCATGATCCAGGAAGCGGACGAGAACGCCATTCTGCTGATATCCGAGGTCCGGCAGGCGGCGCGCACCGCCGACGACGCGGACGATCCGGGGACGGTGGACCTGCTGGGCAAGATTGTCCGCGTATATGAGAAGCAGGAGTGGTATTTGCGGGAAGTGCTGAAATCACCCGGCGGCCTGCTCGGGAATTACCGCATGGCGGGTTAACGAAAACAACACAGGGATCGAGAGGATCAAGGAGCAATCGCAGTGCTAGAGCAAATCGCGGGTTGGTGGTGTCGAACCTTTCATCCGGAGCCGATGTGGCCAGTGTGCGGCCACTACCGGTGCCCGAAATGCTTACGCGTTTTTCCGGTGCCGTGGGAGACGCCGGCGGCGGCACGCAAGGTGGTGGACACGCCGCGACCCGCGGCGCCCGCGGTGGCAGCCACGGGCAAGGTGCTGCCCTGGCCGATCGCGGACAACGCATCGCCCGTGGTCCCCGGCGCGCCGGCGCGGCAGTTCGGGCGCGTAGGATCCACTCTCTAGCAAGCTCGACAG
>CAYOQB010000052.1:14177-30789 GCA_964406035.1 uncultured Solibacteraceae bacterium
CGCGCCGGCGCGGCAGTTCGGGCGCGTAGGATCCACTCTCTAGCAAGCTCGACAGAACGCTACGCCGCGCAGGCGGCGTAGCGAGGCGCTAACGCGACGCAAGGTCGCGTGAACCAGTCTGGCCCCGAAGCGACAAAGCCTCGCGGTTTCCCGCGAGGCTTTGTTTATTGAGTGAGGCAACCGGACCGGCTCAGCGCATGGCCTGGAGCACCAGGGGCTGATCCAGGCGGAAGGTGAGTTGCGTTTCCGGAGCGATCTTGACCTCCTTGCCGCGCGTGAGGACCTGGGTACCCGCGCCGGCCGCTGCGCCGGCGATGGCGCCGATCAGTGCGCCGCGCCCGCCGCCGGCGGCCGCACCGATCAGGGTCCCGAGCGCCGCTCCGCCGCCGACAAAGATTCCGGTGCGGCGATTCGCGCCGATCCCTTCCCGGCTGGACCGCCCCATGTCGGCCGTGCTGACCGCATAGCGCCGCCCGCCAGTCATGATGCTCTCCAGGTCGAGAGCGATTTCACGGTTGCCGACGTCGCGGACTACCAGGTTGGCTTCCGCGCCGCGGGGGATTGCGACACGTCCGTTTTCGTCCTCCACGTCCTTTTCTACCACCGCGGAGTAAGTCCGGCCCATGGTCGCGGTTTGCGATTCGATTCGCTCATTGGTTCTGACGACGAGCTCGCGTCCGGACGGGATGCGGATGGTGGGGCCGGAATTGTCGCGCCAGCCGCCGTTGCCATCGTAGCTCCAGTGTTCGCCCTGCCCGAAGTCGAGCCGCGAAATATCCTGCACCGGAATGGTCCTGCGCCGGCCGCCATCCTCTTCGAAGATAATGCGCTGGGCATTGCCCTGAATGAACCGGCCTTCCACGTTGGTGCCGTCCCGCAGCGTAACGCGATGGTGGTCCGCCCACACAACGCCCGCCAGGGCCAGGCTAAGAATTGCCACGGCTCTCATGATTGGAAACCTCCGTTTTGTTTGCTTGGTTGTGAGCCTCGAGTTCGCGCTTAATCACGCGAGCGGCGCGCATGCTGTTCCAGGATGAGCATCATGCCCGCGCCCAGCAGCATGCTTTGCCGGACGATGGTTTCGGTGCGGTCCACCGAATCGATCATCAGGGAAACAGGTGCTATGACGAGCCACGCTACAACAGCCATGCGACCTCCGCGCCCATCTTCCGTGCAATTGTTTTTCCGAACCGGGCTGTCGATGGATACGGTCGAGACAGGAGGCAAACGACCGGGCGGGAACGCGTGCTTTTCTTCCACGCCGCGATACAAAATTGCTCGTACGCAGCGGCGGAAGTTGGTCAGCCAATTGCGCTAGGCAAGGCTGGAATGACTACACTTGCCGCACATCATCAACAAGGCCCGCAAGCGGCGCCCGCCCTTCGGGATTACTATTCGGATGCGTTCCGCAGCGGATACCGCTCCACGGTACGGTTGCTGCGATCCCGCGGCGCCGCGGGCGACCTTGCCGAGGAGTTCGCGCAGGCAGCCTGGGTGCGCGGTTGGGAGAAGCTGGACAGCCTGCAACACCGCAGCCTGGTGCTGGCGTGGGTGAACACCATCGCCCTGCGCCTGTTCCGCGACCACATGCGGTCGCGGCAGCGGCTCTCCGCGCTGGGGATCGAACTGAGCGCGATGCAGACAGAGCACCGGGATATCGACGTTCGAGCCGCGCTGGACGGCTGCTCGAAACAGGACCAGGAGCTGTTCCGCACCTACTACGTGGAAGGCTACACGACGGAAGAGATCGCGCGGCGCGAGGACCGTCCGGTATCCACCATCCGCGTCCGGCTGTTCCGGCTGCGCAAGTCGGTTCATTCGGCGCTTTCGCCGGAGGAAGCCGAACAAGCCCGGCACCGAGCCCGCCGCGAGCAGAGGCTAACCGCCGCCTGACACGTCCGTACCGTACCGGCCGGTGCGGCGATGCCGCTCAGACTTCGCCGCACCGCCGCCCCCCCTCTCGCCCGGATCCTCCTCTGCCCCCAAGCTCTGCCCTTGATCGGGGATTCAGCTCCAAACCAGTGTTTTTGGCGGTCTTCGTGCAGCTCTGCTGCGGTCCGGAGGAACTATGAGCAAACTATTTTTATCGACAGCCACGCTCGCTTGCCTGATCACCGTGTCCTGCAATGACAGGAACACGCCCTCTGTGAGCGCGAACTCGCCCGAACCGCAGGCGCAGACGCAAACTCAATCGCAGTCTCATCAGATGAGCGCCCAAGACCAGGAGTTCGTGCGCAAGGCGGCCATGGGCGGAATGTTCGAGGTGGAGGCGGGCCAGATGGCCGCGCGCCAGGCGAACGCCCAGAACGTGAAGGATTTCGGGAACCGCATGGTGAGGGACCACACCGCGGTGAACGAGGAACTGAAGCAGTGGGCGCGGACCAACAACATGACCCTGCCCACGGCGATGGGTGACGAGCACCGGCAGCACATCCAGAAGCTGCAGTCGGCCCGCGGCCGCGATTTCGACCGGCAGTACATGATGCTGATGGTGGAGGATCATCAAAAGGACGTCGACTTGTTCGAAAGGCAGTCGAACTCCGGTTCCCACAACGAGCTGAAGAGCTTCGCCGCCAAGCATCTGCCCACCTTGCGCGAGCATCTCCGCATGGCTCGCGAGATCAGCGGCCAGATGACCTCGGACCGTTAAGTCCCGGTGTAACGGAACATCGGTCTCTCACCTCTTACGGGCGGTAAGGGCAGCGCGGCGGGCGGATATCGGGCCACAAAGTTCGCCGCGCAAGCCCTTCCGTAAGCGAGATCAAAAGGGGTGGGAAACAAATGCTCTGGACGATTTTCTGGATTCTGCTAGCTCTCTGGTTGCTGGGCCTGGTAAGTTCCTACACGCTCGGCGGATTTCTCCACATCCTGCTGGTGATCGCCGTCGTGCTGCTGATTGTCAACCTGGTGCAAGGCCGCAGAGTCGTTTGACGACTCACTCCCAGTGCGCGCGGAAGGCGTCCAGCGCGGCCAGTGATTCCGCGTAATCCCCGCGGAAGCAAATGGCCCGGTCGTCGATGAATGCATGGGCGGGCGGCTTGCGGTCGGTGACCTCCTCGACGAATAATCGCAATCCCGCCCGCTCCAGCCACTCTTCCACCTGCGGCGCCCAGCGATCCGTGAATACCACCACGCGGTAGCCGCGTTCACGCAAGGCTTCCAGAAACTCCTTCGCGCCCGGACGGGGCGGATGAATGTAATCCGCGCCACGGAACCCATCGTACAAATTCAGGACGCCGTTCAAATCCACACAGACGATCCGGCGCTCATCCGGCATAGCGTCGGGTCATCTCCCCGCAGAAGTCGGCGAACTGGCGGATGTCGCGCGGCGGGCTGGTGTGGTGCGGACGCTGCCCCAGGTGTTCCGGTGTGAAGCAGTACGTCACCGTGACCTCGAACGGCTCCAGCGCCTTCATCTGGCGGTCGAACCAGGCCAGGGCATTCGGCCGGAAGGAGTCGGCCCAGCTTAAGCCCGTGCGCAAGTGCCGGACGCCGAGGTCGCGCAGCAGCCGCACCGCGTCATCCAGGCGGTGATCCTCGAAATGGAACCACTGGCAGATCCCGAATTCCGGGGCGAAGCTCGCGAATTTGCTGGCCACCATCTTGGGCGTGCCGTCCTCGCGCACCAGGCCCATGTAGAAATGCCGGTAATAGGACGATCCCTCCGCCTCGCGATGCCGGGTGGTGGCGGGCCAGGCGCGGGGCAGATCGTACAGGCTGTACCAGTGAATGCGCTCCGCCTGGCCGGTGAGCAGTTCGGCGCTGCGCTGCAACCCGAACACCTGAACTTCCTCCGCGCCGAAACTGGAGACGCCGGTTTCGGAGATCCACAGGGGGCGGGATACGGCGGCGCGGACTTCGCGCAGCCGCTCCGGCCAGTCGTTCAGCTTCCAATGGTTCCAGTCGAGGGGAAACCCGTGCACGGCCACGGCGTCCACTTCCCGCAGGGCGCCCTGCGCCTCCAGCCGCTGCAGGAAAACAGGATCGATGGGGGAGATGCCGCCCATCACGCGGGTAAGGCCGGGCGCCGCCTGCCGCACCGCCTCGCCGGCGGCGCGCGCCATGGCGCTGAAGGTCTTCCATTCCGGGTCGATTTCAAAGTCCCAATGCGAGAGATTGTTGGGCTCGTTCCACAACATCACCGCTTCCATCACGATCTGGAGTCCTCCTGGGTGTCGGGAGCCCGGCGGCAGATATAGATGTCCTCCTGGGCGCGGCCGGTGACGCGGAATCCGGAGCTGCGCAGCATGGCTTCCACGCAGGCGCGATTTGGAATCCACCAGTTGGTGGGGTCGCCGGCGTAGCTGCGTTCCACGAAGTGCATGCGGGGGTAACCGGGGTCGTCGAACACGGCCTCCTCGCTGAACGGGTAATCGGCTTTGAGGGGGGTGACCGCGGGCGAGCCCCGCTGCAGGCTCTGAAAGATAAAGAGATCCCGCACGACATGCCGCTCCAGCAGGTCCAGGGCGAGCAGCGGGTGCCGCAGGTGGTAAAGCACACCGAGAAACAGAACCAGATCGAAGCGTTCCCGCAACTCCGCGACGTCGTAAACGGACATGTGGCGGAAATCGATGTCCAGCCCGCTGACGTCGGCGGCGAGGCGGGCCTGGTCCAGGTACCGCTGGTCCTCGTCGACTCCCACCACGCGGTCCGCGCCGCGCCGTTTCAACTCCAGGCAGTAAAAGCCAGCGTTGCAGCCGACATCGAGCACGGTGGCGCCCCGCAGATCCTGGGGAATGTGGTGGCGAAATGCCTGCCACTTCACGTTCGGGAAATCACCCAGAAAGTGATCGGGGGCCGTTTGCACGCCGGCGAGCTCCATATTGTGGAACCACAGCCCGAGGTCCCGAACCCGCTGCCGGACTTCGTCCGTCGTCATCAACTCTGCTCCTGCAACTGGTTGTCCAGGAATTTCCGTATGGAGGGGAAGAAAAGTTGTGATATCCCGGCAAAGCGGGCGGAAACTTCCCACGCTGCAAAGGAACACAAATTGCCAAACAGTGCCTGGTTAGCCGATCATGCCAACAGCCGCTGTGACTTCCCACACGCAACTTGCCGAGACCTTCCAACGCGTCTACGGAACGCAGCCGCGAATCTTTCAGGCCCCCGGGCGCGTGAACCTGATTGGCGAGCATGTCGATTACAACGACGGCTACGTGCTGCCCATGGCGCTGGAGTTTCAGACGCTGGTGGCGGCCGCGCCGAACCGGGTGGATCAGATCCGTGTGCATTCGGACAAATTCGAGCAATCGGTAACGGCGCCGCTTTCCGAGATCGGGCGGCCGCGCCGCGACTGGTCGGATTACATACTGGGCGTGGCGGCGATGCTGTCGCGCACCGGCGTGGAGTTGCGGGGCATGGATCTGTGGGTGGCCAGCGACGTTCCGATCGGGGCGGGCTTGAGCTCGTCGGCGGCGGTGGAGGTGGCGTCCGCGTTTGCGTTCCTGGCGGTGGCGGGCGCGACGATGGAGCGGATGGACATCGCGCGGCTGTGCCAGCGGGCGGAAAACGAGTTCGTGGGGATCCGCAGCGGGCTGATGGATCAGTTCACCGCCTGCTTCGGGATCGAGGATCACGCGCTGCTGCTGGACTGCCGGTCCTTGTATTACACGCCCATTCCGCTGCCCCGCGATTCCGCCGTCATCGTTTGCGACACGCGGGTAAAGCACGAGCTGGCCTCCAGCGAGTACAACCTGCGGCGCGAGGACTGCGAAACGGCGGCGGCATACTTCGGCATTCCGTCACTGCGCGACCTGTCGCCGGAACGGCTGGAGAAAGAAGCGCCTTACTTGCCGGATCGCGTGTACCGGCGGGCGCGGCATGTCGTCAGCGAAATCCAGCGGGTGCTGGAAGCGGGGGACGCGCTGCGGCGGGCGGACCCGGCGGTGTTCGGCAAGCTGATGTATCAGTCGCATGAGAGTCTGCGGATGGACTACGAAGTGTCCAGCCGGGAGCTGGATATCATGGTGGAGATCGCGCGGTCGCTGCCCGGAATCCACGGGGCGCGCATGACCGGAGGCGGGTTCGGCGGCGCGACAGTGAACCTGGTGGCGGCGCAATATGCCGATGCTTTCCAGTCCGACATCCGGCGGCTGTACGAGCAGGAGACCGGGATCACGCCGGATGTGTACCGCTGCCGGGCAGCCCCCGGAGCCTCGGAGGTGAACGGCCAATGAACTACCTGGTGACTGGTGGAGCGGGATACATCGGCGGCATCGTGGCCAGCGAGCTGTTGCGCGCGGGACACAAGGTTACGGTGCTGGACAATCTGTGCCGTAGCCACCGGACTTCCGTTCCGCCGGGGGCTTCGTTCATCGAGGCGGGGATCGCGGACAGGCCCGTGGTGGAGCGCCTGCTGCGGAACGACTCCTTTGACGGCGTCCTGCATTTCGCCGCGCTGATTGAGGCCGGTGAATCGATGAAGTCGCCGGAGCGGTTTTTCACCAACAACTCGGCTCACACACTGCTGTTCCTGGAGACGCTGCTCGATTGCGGAGTAAACCGGGTGGTGTTCTCCTCGACGGCGGCGGTGTACGGGAATCCGGAGCGGGTTCCGATCGAGGAAAGCGCGCCGCTGCGGCCCACCAACGCCTATGGCGAATCGAAGCTGATCGTCGAGCAGGTTTTGAGCTGGTTGAGCGAATTGCGCGGCTTGCGGTACGCGAGCTTGCGGTACTTCAACGCGGCGGGGGGCACGGCGGATCGCGGCGAGAGCCACGAGCCGGAAACGCACTTGATCCCGCGCATTCTCGACGTGGCCGCGGGGGTCGCGCCGGAGATCACGCTGTTTGGAACCGATTATCCGACGCCGGATGGGACCTGCATTCGCGATTACATTCACGTGCTCGACCTGGCGGCGGCGCACCTGCTGGCGCTGGAGGCTTTGGACACGCGGCAAAAGCTGATCTACAACCTGGGAACGGGGACCGGATTCAGCGTGCGCGAGGTGATCGAAGCGGTGGCGCGCGTGACCAAGCGCGAGATCCCGGTGCGCGAGATGCCGCGCCGTCCGGGCGATCCGGCGGCGCTGGTGGCGAGTTCGGAGAAGATCCGCAGCGAACTCGGCTGGAAGCCTCGTTACACCAGCCTGGACGCAATCATCGAGTCCGCCTGGGCGTGGCACCAGACCCGCTATCTGGATCGCATTTCCGCGCGGTAGATGTCGTGGATGCGCAGGAGCCCGACGGCGCAGCCGTCACCATCCACCACGGGCAGCACGGAAATTTGTGACGGGCGGTCTTCCATCAGCCGGACCGCCTCCCGCAGCATCGCATCGGGGCCGATTCTCACCGGCTGGGCGGTCATGACGTCGGCGGCGCGGAGGCCGCGAATGTCGTCATGTTTCTGCAGCGCCCGGCGGACATCGCCGTCGGTAACCAAGCCCGCCAGCTTGCGATCCGGCCCGCAGATGCAGGCCGCACCCAGAGGGAAGCGGGTCATGCGAATTAGGACTTCCTTCAACGCATCTTCCGGAGCGGCCCAGGCGACTTCGCTTTCGCCGTGCATGGCGTCGCGCACCTGCAGCAGCAGCACGCGGCCCAACTGCCCGTTCGGATGGCAACGGGCGAAATCGTCGGGCTCGAAGCGGCGGGCGCGCATCAGCGCGATGGCCAGCGCGTCGCCCAAGGCGAGCGCCAGGGTGGAACTGGAGGTGGGCGCGAGGTCGAACGGATCCGCCTCACGATCGACGCGCGCGTCCAGCACGACGTCCGCTTCCTTGGCCAGGGGCGACCGCAGGTTGCCGAGAATGCCGATCACCGGCGAGCGGAAACTGCGTAGCACCGGAATCAGCTCGAGCAGCTCGGAAGTCGCGCCGGATTTCGAAATCAGGATGGTGGGATCGCCCGGCTGGTAGATGCCGAGGTCGCCATGCGCGGCATCGGCCGCGTGGAGAAAAACGGCCGGCGTACCGGTGGACGACAGGGTCGCGGCGATCTTGCGCGCGATGTGGCCGCTCTTGCCCAGACCGGTGACCACAGTCTTGCCCGAATGCCCGATCAGCAGGCGAATGGCCTCGGCGAGATTGGAGTCCAGCCGCGCGGCGGCCAGCCGCAGGGCTTCGCTTTCGGCAACCAGCGCCTCGCGCGCCCACGCCAGGCACGACTCGGTGTCGACAGCGGGTTTTGGGATCACTGCTCCTATGGTTTCGCGGCGTGTGCGGCCGCGTCAACTGGAGAGGATTGGGAAAGCGGCCGGAGGACCCGGCCGCTCCCGTTGCTCGACGAGCTACTTCAGCTCCGCGGTGAGGGTCGCGCCATTCATCTGCGGCATCACCGATACCGCCTTCACGGTCTTGCGCGGGGTCTTGGCCACCCACAGAGTGGTCTTGTCGGCTCCGCCTTCCGCGGAGGTGATCTCAACTTTGTAGGCGTCGAAGGTCCCGGCTGGAACCGTGACCTGCTCCGAACCGGCAACCTTCAGCGTCAGCAGCGAAGGCTTCTGCTTCATCATGTCGATGCCGCGCAGCGTGACGGTATAGCCGTCGGCCAGCGGCAGCGCGGAGATCGACTGCATGGTCATGGCGCCGTCGCCGTACACGGGACCGCCCAGGTCGAAGTTCATGGGCCGGTCCTGACCTCCGGCTTTCATGACTCCCGAGGCTTTGTTGTCCTTCACTTCGACTTCAATCGACATGGGACCCTGTCCGGCAGTCCGCTTCTTCAACTGCAGCGTCTTGCCGTCCAGCACCATGCGATCCGAGGCCTCGCCCATGGGACCCTTGGCGGTTTCCGTCAGCACCCAATCACCGTTCTCTTTGGCGATCGTGGAGCTGACGCTCATCGCCAGGTTCTGCGCGCCCAGGGCGATCTTCACGTCATAGTTCGCAGTTCCGGGGGTCAGCGCGCCAGTGGGAGTCGGGGCCTGCACGGCGGAGGCGTCCACCTTCGGCGCGAGCTTCACCGTCGCCGGATCCACCGTGATCTCCTTCAGCCGCGCCGACACATCGGCGGGAGCATCGGTTTGCGCCCTGCCGCCCAGGTGCTTCGCCAGGAAGTTCTCCGCGGCGTAGAACATCGCCATGTTGTTCACCGGGCGCTGGAAGCCGTGTCCTTCATCCGGCGCAACGATGTACTCCACCGGGAACTTGCGGTCGCGCAGGGCGATCACGATCTGATCGCTTTCCGCCTTGTTCACGCGCGGATCGTTCGCGCCCTGCACCACCATCAGCGGCGTCTTGATTTTGGCGGCCGAGTTCAGCGGCGACTGGCGCATCAGTTGCGCCTTGCCCTCCGGCGTGCGGGGATCGCCCATGCGCTCATAGAACAGCGTGCGTCCGGCCTCCCAATACGGCGGAATGGAATCGAGCAGCGTGATCAGGTTGGAGGGCGCGACGATCGCTACCGCTGCCTTGTACAGGTCCGGCGTGAACGCCACACCCGCCAGCGTGGTGTAGCCGCCGTAGCTGCCGCCCATGATGCCCACTCGCTTGGGATCCGCGATGCCCTTGGCCACCAGCCACTTCACGCCCCAGGTGATGTCGTCCTGCATCTTGTCGCCCCACTGCTTATTCCCGCGATCCAGGAACCTGCGGCCGTAGCCCGTTGACGCCCGGAAATTCGGCTGCAGCACCGCGTAGCCGCGGTTGGCCAGAAACTGCGCGAACCCGCTGTAGCCCCACGAATCGCGAGCCCACGGTCCGCCGTGCGGCACGATCATCACCGGCAGGTTCTTGGCCTCCACGCCCTTCGGCAGGGTCAGGTATGCCGGGATCTCCAGCCCGTCCGAGGATTCGTACTTCACCGGCTGCATCTTCGCCAGATGCTCCCGCGGCAGCTTCTCGCGAATCTTGTACTGCATATCGAGCTTCTTGTTCTTGCGGTCGAACAGATACGTTTCGCCGGGCTCGGTGTCGCTCAGCGCGGTGACGATCCACAGGTTCTCATCGCGGGTGCGGGCGCCGATATTGATTTCCTTGTCGCCCAGCTTGGACTTCAGCCACTTGTAATCGGCTTCGTAACCCTTATCCTTCCAGTACAGGCGTTGCCGTTCATCCTCATAAGCGGTCACGGCGAGCTCTTCGGTAACCTCCGAGAACACCGCCTGGCCGAAGTCGACCTTGTTCAGCGGATCGGTCTCCACCACCTCAACCTTCGCCGTCTGCGGATCGAACAACACCAGCGACATCAGGTCCTGACCCTTGTTCGAGGCCATATATACGCGCTTGCCGTCCTTGTGGAAACGGATGGGAACGCAGGTCTCCAGCACCGTGCAGGAGTAGACCTTCTCAAACTTGGCGGCGTCGACGCGGAGGATCTCGCTATCGCCGTTCTCGGCGGAGCGGATGGCCAGGCGCAGCGTGCCCTGGTTATCGAAGAACCAGCCGGAGATGCGGTCCGTGTTCTTGCGCAGTAGCGTGCGCTCCCCGGTTGTCAGGTTCAGCTTGTACAGGTCGTGCCAGGCTTTGTCGCGATCGTTCAAGCCGACGTAGACCGTATTCGGATCGTTCCGCGGGGTGGCGTAAATGAAAGCCACTACGCCCTTGGCGTCGGTGAGATTGCGCGCGGACTTCTGCCCGGCGGGATCCGCCGACCAGACGTTGTAGTTCTCGTCGCCGTCGTTGTCGCGGATGAACAGGATGCTCTTGCCGTCGCGGGTCCAGAAGAACGCCGGGATCGGCCGCTTGGTTTCATTGGTGACCGGCTTGGCCGCGGAGAACGGCTCCGCCGTCTTCTTTACCCAGATGTTGCGGGTGTTGTTCAGCGGCTTCAGGAAGGCGATGTACTGTCCATCGGGCGAGATCTGGGCGCCCGCATATTCCGGGTTGCCGAAAAAGAGCTCGCGGTCGAGAAGCGGCGGGAGCTGCGCGAATGACGGGGCGCAGGCGACCGCCAGAAAAGCGACTGACTTTAGGATTGGATTCATATGTCGTTCATGCGCGGAGGCGCACTCCCTTAGGATACGGAATTGCCGCGCTGAGGTTCGATCAGATCAGTTCCACCCGTGCCTTGTGGAGCGTGGATATCAGTGCCTCATCGCGCGTCACGAGGGTGGCGCCAAACAGTTCCGCTAGAGCGATGTAGGACGCGTCGTAAGGCGTGAAATTGGAACGCAAAGCCCAGACACGATCTAGGACACCCGATGTCGTGAACTTCTCGATCCGCATAAGCTGATAGAACTTGAGCGCTTCGGAAGCCTCTACATCCGTAATCTCGTTGCGGAAACTTTTTCGCCGAAGGACGCTCGCTACTTCCAAGTCGAGAATCGCGGGGGCCGCGACGACGCCTCGCCTCCCGGTAAGCACCGCCCAGATTTTGGAGGCGTGCGCCCCCTGCAGCAGGAGTTCGGCAACCACTGACGCATCAATGACTATCATTGTCCTCGAATAGCGCGTACCGCTTGGGCGCTCGTTTCGCGAACGCGAGCCGGCTTGCGATTCCGCATGCGCTCTTCCAGCTCGGCCCACGTGGGTTTCTCCGCAAGAGCCTCCATCTCTCGCAAGAGATACGCGGAAAGCGACATTCCTTCCAGGGCTGCTCTGGATTTCAAGGTCCGATGCATTTGCTCGGGCATGTTACGGATCTGGACCATCTTTCCCATGCCTTCATGATACACATGTGCAGCGCATGTTTGCCTACGGTGGGTGCTCCGCGCATGTATTGTTCTGGCGCCGCGGGCAACTTGTTGAACACACATTCGGTATCCTGTCCCAATGCGATTTACCGTCCTCGTCCTGCTTGGGGTGGCTGCCTGCGCCACTGCCCAGGAGACCATTGCCATCCGCGGGGCTACCGTCCACACCGCGGCCGGTCCGCCGATTCCGAACGCGACTGTCGTCATCACGAACGGCAAGATCGCCGCCGTGGGCGCCGGCGCCGCAATCCCGCAAGGCGCGCGCATCATCGACGCCCAGGGCAAACACATCACGCCGGGCATGATCGACGAGCATTCCCATATCGGGGCCAAGGCGACCGACCTGAACGACCGGCCGATGATCATCGGACCGCAGCACCGCATCCTGGACGCGCTCGACCTGAACGATGAGCAATGGAAGGAGGCGATGCGCGGCGGCGTCACCACCGTGATCACCGGACCGGGCAGCGGCGAAAACGTCAGCGGCCAGGCGCTGGTGATTAAAACCTTCGGCGAGGACCTGCAAAAACGAATCCTCACGGAAAAGGGCGGCATGAAGTTCGCCATGGGACCGAAGTTCCCCGACCGCTATCCCGCCACCGCCATGGGCGTCGCCGCCAACCTCCGCCAGTACCTGATCAAAACCCAGGAGTATACGGCCTCCTGGAAGAAGTGGGAAGAAGGCGACAAGAAAGGCAACCCGCCCGCCCGCGACCTCGGCTATGAAGCCATGGCCGAGGTGCTGGCAGGAAAGCAGAGGGTGCGCGCGCACGTACACTCCGCCACTGACGTCATGACGCTGCTGCGCCTGAAGGACGAATTTGGTTTTGACCTGACGCTGCACCACTCCACCGAGGCCTACAAGGTAGCGCCGGAGATCGCCAAGCGGGGCGTGAACGCCGTGGTGATGCCGCTGGGGCCGCGCATCGGCATCAGCGAGGACGTGCTGGAGGGTCCCGCCGTGCTATGGAAAGCGGGGGTGCGGATCGCCATGCACACCGACGCCCCGGTGCTGCAGCAGAAGTGGCTGCGGCTCTGCGCCGCCATCGCCATGCGCTACGGACTGCCGGAAGCGGAAGCGCTAAAGGCGGTGACACTGAACACGGCGCAGATCGCCCGCGTGGCGGATCGCGTCGGCAGCATCGAAACGGGCAAGGACGCCGACCTGGTCGTGTTCGACGGCCCCTGGTACGAGCCGCGATCGCGCGTCGAGCTGGTGTTCGGGGACGGCGTGCTGCTCTACGACCGGCAGAAAGAGGAAAAGAAATGAAGCTGCTTTCCGCGACCTTGTTCCTGGCCGCCGCCGCATTCGCGCAAACGCGGCCGGTGGCGCTGCAAGGCGGGACCGTGCTGCCCATCAGCGGACCCGCGATCCCGAACGGAACCGTGATTCTGCGCGACGGCAGGATCGCCGCCGTGGGGGCGCAGGTGTCCGTCCCGGCGGGCGCATTGGTGATCGACTGCCGCGGCAAGTACGTCATGCCGGGCCTGGTGGATGCCATGACCTCGCTTGGATTCGCCGCCACGGACCTGAATGAGCCCTCCAACTCCCTGACCCCCGAACTGCGCGCCATCGAAGCCTTCAATCCCTTCGGGACCATGGGCTCCGGCAAGTACGGGCCAATCCGCCTGACGGAATCGCTCTCCGGCGGCGTGACGACCATGTACATCGCCCCAGCCGACAACTCCGTCATCGGCGGGCAGGGGGCGGTGGTCAAGACCGCCGGCGAGAACCTCGAGTCGCTGATCGTGCGCGAACCCGCCGCCATGGATCTCGCCCTCGGCGAGCCGCCCAAGAAAGCCGCCAACCAGCGGCAGCGCGATCCCGCCACCCGCATGGCCCAGGCCGCGATGCTCCGCCAGATGCTGATCAAGGCCCAGGAGTATCAGCGCAACCGGGCGGCGAATCCCACCGCGCCACGCGATCTCGGCATGGAGGCGCTGGGCCGCCTCCTTCGCAAGGAGCTTCCCGGCCGCGTCCAGGCCAACAGCGCCACCGACATACGCTCAGCCTTGAACATCGCGCAGGAGTTCGGATTCGATCTCATCATTGATGGCGGCGCCGCCGCCTGGGAATTGCGGTCGCTGCTGGCAGCGCGCAACGTGCCGGTGGTGCTGGGACAGATCTCGCATCCCTGGGTAAGCAACGAGGAGATCCCTGATAAAGCCGACTATCCACCCGTGGACGAGGCTTCCGCCGCGAAATTGAAGGCGGCCGGTGTGAAAACGGCGATCGCCTCCTTCTCCCGCAGCTTCGGCACGCTGGCCCCGGCGGGCTCCAGCAAGTGGTTGCTGCTCGATGCCGCGGTAGCCGCCGGCTTCGGCTTAGGTGAAGACGATGTGCTGCGCTTTCTGACACTTGCGCCCGCCGAGATCATGGGCGTGGCGAACCGCGTTGGCAGCCTGGAAACCGGCAAGGACGGTGACGTGATCGTGCTGGACGGCCCACCGTTGTCGGTAAAGAGCTGGGTGGAACGGGTCTTCGTGGGCGGAGTGGAGGTCCACAGTCGGCAACGCCCTTGACAAAAATCGTATTGTCAGATAATCTGATTTTATGAAGACGACGGCAACCAAGGCAGCCCGCGATTTCTCGGATCTTCTCAACCGGGTCCACTACCGGGGAGAAGAATTCGTGATCGAGCGCAACGGCGAGCCCATCTGCCGCATGAGCCCCGTGGAGCGGCGGTTTGTGAAAGGCTCGGCGCTGCTGGACTACCTGAAGAGCGCACCCAAGGCCGACCCCGACTTCGCGTCGGACCTGGAAGAGATCCGCGCGGCGCAGCCGGCGGTTCCGGACCCCCGCTGGTGAGAATCCTGCTCGACACCAGCGTGCTGATCGCGGCCGAGCGCGGGCGCTTCGACCTGGCGGCCTGGATGGCGGATCACGGTGAGGACGATGTTGCCATCAGCGCGGTCACCGCGTCCGAGCTGCTTCACGGGCTGGCTCGCGCCACCACTCCGTATCGCGAAAAGCGCCGGGTCTACGTGGAAGGTTTCCTGGACCGCGTCCCTTCCCTTCCCTTCGACCTTGCCGCCGCCCGCGTTCACGCGAACCTCTGGGCGGACCTCCACCAGCGGGGACAAGGGGCGGGGGCGCACGATCTGCTGATCGCCGCCACGGCCTTTTCTCTCGATGCCCGGCTGCTGACCTGTGACCGCAAGCTGTACCGCAACATACCGGGAATCGAGCTGATCCTGATTCAGTAGCGCCAGCTCTTCAGATCCGCGCCCGGCGGCGCCGACGCCTCGATTCGCTTCAGGATCCGCGGCACGTACATCGTGTTGTAGCGCAGACGCGAGATCGCGTTCGGCAGCTTGGGATCGCCGTTCCAGCAATGCTCGGCGCGGTCGCCGTAGGCTACTTCCGCGTCCGCCGGCGGATTCTTGGCCTTCTTCAGGAACTCCTCCATCAGGTACACGGCGTTGTTCAGGTAGTAGTTGTCCATGTCGCCGCAGTAGATGTGGATCTTGCCGCGGACCTTGGGCCCGAGTTTCGCCCAATCCCGTTCCGCGATGTGGCGCAGGTCATAGTTCTCGCGCCAGTGCTCGGCCACTTTGCGGTCGATTTCTCCGGTAAGCTTGTCAAAGATTCTCTTCGGATAGCCGTCCGGGCCCACCGGCGAATACACGGCCTCCCAGATGTCCCACTGCTGTCCCGACCGCGACTTCGTGCCCAGCGCGAGTTCGTAATGATTGGCGTCCTGCAGGGTGACGGACACGTGTCCCAGATAGTCGCGCTTGCCGGGACGGGGCACGCGCTTGTGCGCGCCGTCGAGGAAATATGCGTTCTTGTCCTTGTAGATGTCCACCACGGTGTAGGCGCGGAAATCGATGGGATCCGGACAGGCGGCGAAGCACCCGTTGAACTCATCCGGATAAAGAAGCTGCACCGCGAGCGCCTCCCAGCCTCCGGTGGACCCTCCGTAAGTGAACCGAGCCCAGCCCTCGCCAATCCCGCGGAACTTCTTCTCGATGTGCGGAATCAGTTCCTTCATGATGGCGTCCCCATAGGGACCTAGATTTGCTGAGTTCACCGCGTAGGAGTCGTCGTAGTAGGGATTGGCGTGCTGGACCTCCACGATCAGCATGCGGGGGAAATTGGGGCCGGTCCAGGTTTTGTAGAAGTTGTGCGCCTCCTGCTGCTGGATGCGGTTATAGCCGGCAAGCTGGAAACGTTCGCGGTAGTCGGGCTTCAGGTTGGGATCCGGCGGTTCGGGCCGGAAACCGGCGAAATCGGCCGGAAAGTGGCCGTGAAACAGCATCAGTGGGTAGCGCGCTTCGGGATGCGAATCAAATCCCTCCGGAACCAGGACGTGCGCGCCCAGGTACATGGGGCGGCCCCAGAACCTGGTCAGGAGTTCGCTCTGGATCCGGATGTGCTTGACATATTTGGTGTCCTTTGGCTCCACGATCGGCGGGATTTCCTGGTCGAGAGTCAGGGCGATCTTGGAATCGGCCTGCACGGTGAGTTTCGCTGGTTTCGAGTACAGGTTGCCCGGCGCGCGATTCCATTGCCTCCCTTCGCCGCGATCCATGGGCAGCTTGACGGTGTGGCCGTCGGCGCGACGGAAGGTTTCGTACTTGTCGAGAAGTGCCTGGACCGTGTACTCGCCGGGCTTGAGGTCCGCGAGCGAACGCACCGGGTAGCCGAACGCGGCAGAGTCCACCGGAACGGCCGAGCCGGGCTTCCACGCCTCTACGTCGATCCCGTAAACGATCTGCGTGTTCGGCCCGTCGCTGATCTGGAAGCGGGGCTCGTCCTTCGGATCGGTGGAGAGCAGCAGGAGCAGCCGCCCATCGAGGGGCTGCGATGCCTTGGCGGCGGGCAGGGTGATGGAGAACACCGGGCCCTTGCGGGCTTCCCTTTGGGCGGTGCCCTGGGTGGCGATCAGCGCGGCCAGGGCGACGGAGGCGAGCAACATCGGCATACGGCGCATAATTGGGGCCGAGTTTATCGCAATCCAGGCATCCACAGGGCGTCCGGATGGGGGGACTCTGCTAAAATGGTCGTTTGTCAGGCTCCGGGCTTCGTGCGACGGTA
>CAYOQB010000053.1:0-30176 GCA_964406035.1 uncultured Solibacteraceae bacterium
CACTTCGTCGCGATGAATCTCGCCGCCCGCCTCGGCGTGCTGCGCGGTCTTGTTCGAATAGGCAGTCTTCAGGTGCTGCTTGGTGCTGGAAACCTCCACCATCACCTCGCCGGTCAGGTTCTGCGCACGCTTGCCCAGAATTTCGGAGATCTTGCCCATAGCCTCCATCTGTTCTGCAAGCTGCGTGTCCTTCTGGCCGTCCTGTTGGCCGACACCGCCCTTGGAATCCGGCGACGAGGATCGATCGCTGCCCTTCTCCTTCGAATTCGACTGCGCCGTCTGTGACGCATCGCTCTTGTCGCCCTGCTCATCCTTGGCTTCGGCGTTTTCGCTCGAGCCGCTCTGGTTGTTCTGCGACTGCTGCCCCTTCTCACCCTTCTGGGGCTGGCCCTGCTGGCCCTGCTTCTGACTCGCCTGCTGCTGTTGCTGGCCTTCGCCGGGCTTCTGCTGCATCTTCATTTTGTTGAGCAGGTTGTTCATCGCATCCTTCATCTTGTCGAGAAGGTTGTTGGACTCCTGCGGCGAATTCCCCTGCTTGGCATTGTTGCCCTGCTGATTCTCCGGCTTGCCCTGCTTGCCGGCGGCCTCGCCCTGTTTCGAATCGTTGCCGGGCTGGGCCTCGCTCTCCTTGCTCTCTTTACCCTGCTGCTCCCCTTCGCCCTGACCCTCGCGTTTCTGGCCGGGACCGTCCGCCTTCTCCTTGGCGTTGTCGGTCGATTCGGATGCGTTTTCCTCCGAGGACTGCTGCGAGTTAAGCGGGGCTTCGCCCTTGGGATCCGCCTCCTGCCCATCGACGGCTTCGCTGTCTTCGAAGTTCTGCTCGCGCTGGCGGCGATCCGCGGCGCGGCTCCGCGCCTCCACTTTCGTCTCCGGCGTGAAGAAATGGTCGAAGGCCATTTCTACCAGATTGCGCCGCAGATCCATGGCACCGGTGACGCCATAGCGAATGGCGAAGAAGCCGCCGGCGACCAGCAGAACGCCAAGCGCGGCGTAAGCATGACGAGGGAGGGCCAAAGGCACAGCCGCACGAGGATTCACGCCCTCCGCGGCGCGAATCGCGTCCTCGTATTGCTCGCGGCGGATCTCCTCTCGATCTCCAAGATTCTGATCGCGAAACGCGTAGGCGGTGGACAGTGAATCGTGCAGTTCCAGCCGGCGGTCCAACTGTTGCGCGACGCGGTAGGAATCGGGAACGCGCTTCAGCGTGCGCCACAGGCCGAAGGCAAAGGCTCCGCCGAAGATGATCAACGGCCACCACCAGTTCAGAACCTGTGTTCCGACGATGAGCAGCAGCAGCGCGGCGGCCGCGGCGAAGATTGCGGCCCATGCAAACTGGTCCAACGTGATCTGGAGCACGTGTCGGCGGCGGGCTTGCTCCACCAGGCGGGTGAGTGCGCTTCGGGTTTCCAAGAGGTCCTTGCCCGTCATTATGACATGACGGAACGGGAATCCGTTGCGTAACCGAAGGTGGGATGCGCGGCGGTGTCGCGGGCCCAACACCCTTCGGTTGAGCGAGTTAGACTCGCGCATGCGATCATCGGTACAGATGAAGCGGCTGGGGCGAGCGGTATTGCTCTTTTTGGGCGCCGGCGTGGTGCTGGCGTTCCCATACGGACCCTTGTTTCCGTGGTCGCCTATACATCCGGGGTATGAGTTGTTCTCTTCGGCTCGCGCGGATGTCTACTATCCGGCAGGGACGGCGTTGGAATCGGCGTATCGCGACATGGACCGGCATGTCGCCTGGGCCGAGGAGTTTCACCGCCTGGGGCTGCCCCGCCGGGTTACGGTGATCGCGTGCCGGAATTGGAGCGACTTCCAGCGCTTTCTTCCGGTGGGACTTGGGCGAGGGGTGGGCGCCGCGACCCTTGAGACCGGCACTGTGATCTACGTAACACCAAAGCTCGACGAGCGGGGGTTCGACAAGAACGAGTTCCTTCGTCACGAGCTTTCGCACGCCATCCTCAATCAGAATGCGGGCTTGCGGAACAGCCGCCGGATGGGACCGCAGGCGTGGTTCTATGAGGGGCTCGCGGTGGCCTGCGGGCAGCAGAAGGCGTATCTAACTCACGAGGAGTTCGAGGCGAGGGCCAGGCAAACAGACTTGCGAACGGTGATCGGGCCGGAACTTGCGGAGCTGCCCAAGCCGGGCGACTTCCGGTTTTTCTACGTAGCGTGGCGGTACTTTCTGGAGGATCAAATCCGACGGGAAGGCCGCGATCGCTTTCAGGGGTTGATCGAAGGGTTTATGAAACGCCCGAGGGAGATCCGCGGGGTCTTTCACGAAGTTTATGGCGAGCCTCTCGATCTCGCGGTGGAGCGGTTCCAGGCGAGTATCCGCGGCGACTAGCTCGCGCTTGGAACCAATACGGGCCGCTGCAATGCTAGAGTAATTTCGTGATGACCCACGTCCACGACGAGCGCGAGCTCGCCGGTATCGCCAAACGGCTGCGCCGCGATGTGATTGAAATGATCACCGCGGCCAAAAGCGGCCACCCCGGAGGCTCCCTCTCCGCCACCGAAATCATGGTGACGCTCTACTGGAGCGTGATGCGGCACGATCCCAACAATCCGCAGTGGAAGGATCGCGACCGGATCATCCTGTCGAAGGGACACGCCTGCCCCATCCTGTACGCCGCCATGGCGGAAACGGGATACACGCCCAAGGATCAGTTGAACACGCTGCGCCAGCTTGGCTCAATTTACCAGGGGCACCCGGATGTACGGTACATTCCCGCGCTGGAGGCGAGCACCGGATCGCTGGGTCAGGGGCTCTCGCTGGGGATCGGGATGGCATTGGCGGCGGAATTGAATCAGAGCCCCTCCCGAACCTACGTGATTCTCGGCGACGGTGAAGTGCAGGAAGGCCAGATCTGGGAAGCGGCGATGTTCGCCGGCAACCGCGGCATGAACAACCTGGTCTGCATCATCGACTACAACCACATTCAACTGGACGGCTTCACCAAGGACATTCAGGATCTGGAGCCGCTGGCCGCGAAGTGGCAGGCGTTCAACTGGCACGTGATTTCCGTGGACGGGCACAGCATTCCCGCGCTGCGGCAGGCGTTCACGGAGGCTGCTTCCACCAAGGACAAGCCCACGCTGCTGATCGCCAATACGGTGAAGGGTAAGGGAGTCTCGTTCATGGAGAACAATCCGAAGTTCCACGGTTCGGCGCCCTCCGCCGACGAAGCCGCCGCCGCACTGAAGGAGCTTGCCTAATGGCCACCCGTACGAAGTTCGAAGTGAAAAACGGCGTCGCGACGCGGGAAGCGTTCGGCCAGGCGCTGGTGGAATTGGGGCGCGCCAACGCGGACGTAGTGGTATGCGACGCGGACCTCTCGAAGTCGACCTTCACCGCCGGATTCGCCAAGGAGTTTCCGGACCGCTTCTTTCAATGCGGCATCGCCGAGGCGAACATGGTTGCGATCGGCAGCGGGCTGGCGTCGGCGGGCAAAATCCCGTTCGTGTCCAGCTTCTCCTGCTTCGTGATGAACAAAGGTTTTGAGCAGTTGCGCGTGACGGCGGCGTTTCCGAACGTGAATCTGAAGGTTGTGGGTACGCATTCGGGCATCTCGATCGGCGAGGACGGGCCGTCGCAGATGTCGATCGAGGATCTCTCCCTGGCCTGTTCGCTGGCCGGATTTACGGTCCTGTCGCCAGCCGACGAGTTCTCGATGCGCAAGCTGATCCATGCGGCGGCGGCGCATCATGGTCCCGTGTTTGTGCGCGCCGGGCGCATCAAGGCGCCGATCATTTACTCGGCCGCCGAGGAGTTTGAAATCGGCAAGGCCAAGGTACTGACGCAAGGCTCGGACGTGACGCTGATGGCCACGGGGTTGCTGGTTGCGGAAAGCCTGCTGGCCTGCGATCTTCTCGAAGCGGAAGGCATTTCCGCCCGTGTGATCGACTTCCCCACGATCAAGCCGCTCGATCGGGAGGCGATCGCGGCGGCGGCGGCGGAAACCGGAGCGATCGTGGTGAGCGAGGAGCACCTGGCGGATGGCGGGCTTGGCGTCCGCATCGCGCAGGTGGTGACGGAAACCGCCCCTTGCGTCATGGAATTCGTCGGGGTGCGGAATACCTACGCCGAGTCTGGAACACCCGACGGTCTGCTGGACAAGTACGGCCTGCGCGCCGTGAACGTAGCCGAGGCGGCGCGCCGCGCCGTTTCCCGGAAAAACAAATAGGTGCCGGAGTCCGGCGCGGGCGCGCGCTTGCTGGAGCGGCTGGTAGAGTTGCTGCGGGAGCAGGACGAGGAACGCCGCCGGACCGCGCGCACGCTTCACGACGACATCGGCCCCACGCTGGCCGCGGCCGGGTTGCACCTGGACGCCCTTCGCTTTGACCTGGCGCGCAAGGTGCCCGACATCGCCGAGCGCACCCGCGAAATCCAGGCGGTGCTCGAACAGGGCATGGAGGGGCTGCGGCAGTTGAGCCGCCAATTGAACCCGTCGCTGGTGGAACGCGCGGGGCTCCCTTTCGCGCTCGACCGGTCGGCCGAGATGGCGCGACAGCGTTTTCCCGGTCCGCTGCGGGTGAGCATCAACTGCGCGGCGGCGATTCCCGCGCCGTGCGCCATCGCCATGCACCAGGCTGCCGAGCATGCTCTCGATAACGCCGTGCGGCATGCTGGGGCGACGCGGATCAGCCTGGCGCTGACCGGCAAGCGCGGGGCGCGCATCGAGATCCGGGACAACGGTAAGGGCTTCGATCCCGCCGCGGAGCGGGCGGCCCCCAAGGGGATCGGCTTGTTTCTGATGGACAGCCTCGCCGCCCGGCATGGCTTTCAGGTGAGCGTCGGACCCGCGACATCCTCGCCTGGGAATCCGGGTACAATTGTCAGGTTGATTTGGAAATAAACGATGCCCCTGGACGTAATCCTCGTCGACGATCACAAGATCATGCGGGACGGCATCAAAGCCATCCTTACGCGCGGCGATGAGTTTCGGGTGGTGGGAGAGGCCGAAAGCGGGCCGGATGCGGTGCTGATGGCGCGCCGGCTGCGCGCGGACCTGATCCTGATGGATATCGGGCTGCCGGGTTTGAACGGCGTGGAGACCACCGCTGAGATACTGCGGCACCTGCCCGAGGCGCGAATCGTGATCCTGTCCATGTACGACGATGAGAACTCCGTGGTCAGCGCCATTCGCAGCGGCGCAAGGGGATTCGTGCTGAAGAAAGCATCGGACGGCGACCTGCTGGACGCGCTGCGCATGGTGGCGCGGGGAGGAGCTTACCTGAGCCCGCAGGTTTCGGATCGCCTGTTGACGAGGATTCAGAGGGGCGATCTGGAGGCGCGGCCCAAGGCCTCCGCCCTGGAGGAGTTGTCGCCTCGCGAGCTGCAGGTCTTGCGGCTGGTGGCCGACGGCAAGACCTCCAAGGAGATCGCCGTGCTGCTGGATCTGGGGCTGCAAACCGTTCGCAGTTACCGCAAGACCATGATGAAGAAACTTGGAGTGAACAATGTCGCCGGCTTGACGCAGCTCGCGCTGGCAACCGGGCTCACGCCGAATCCCAAGCTGCAGAACGACGCCAGGCGAGCGGCCGGGCAGGGCTCATGATCCCGACACCCTGGGGCGATCTGCGCGTCGCCGACGCCCATGTTCATTTCTTCTCACGCCGCTTCCTGGAATTGCTGGCGGCGCGCAGAACCGGGCTGACGCCGGAGCGCGCGTGTGAAATCGCGGGGATCGAGCCGCCGCCGGGGGAGCCGGAAGCGCTGGCGGAGAAGTGGGCGGCCGAACTGGACCGCAACGGTGTCGATCGGGCCGCGCTGATCGCCAGCCTGCCGGGAGACGAGTCCTCCGTGTCGCGTGCCGTAGCGGCGCATCCGTCGCGGTTCCGCGGCTTCTATGTGTCGAACCCGCTGGCCCCGGACGCGGTGGAACGTCTGGAGCCGGTGGCCGCCCGCAAGGCGCTGCACGCGATCTGCGTTTTTCCCGCCATGCACCGCTACTCGATCGCGGATGATCGCGCCGGGCCGCTGCTCGATTTCGCGGAGCGGTCCAACGCTCCAGTGTTTGTCCACTGCGGCGTGCTCAGCGTGGGCATCCGCGGCAAGCTGGGACTGCCCTCGCCTTTCGACATGCGGTTTTCCAATCCGATCGACTTGCATGGCGTGGCGTTGAGCCATCCCAACGTGCGATTCATCATCCCGCATTTCGGCGCCGGCTTCTTTCGTGAGGCTCTGATGGTCGCGGACCTGTGCCCCAACGTCTGGCTGGATACATCCAGCTCGAATTCGTGGATGCGCTATCAGGCGGCTCCGATCACCCTGACGGACGTGTTCCGCCGGGCGCTGGAGGTCGCGGGCCCGTCGCGCCTGGTCTTCGGAACCGATTCCTCTCACTTCCCGCGAGGCTGGAACCGGGGGATTTTCGAACAGCAGGTGGCGGCGCTGCACCAGGCGGGCGCCGATGCCGCCGCCGCGGAGCTCATTTTGTCCCGGAATTTCGATTCGCTGCTGGGCTGAGAAGTTTCGCCCGGCCGCTCCACTAATCAGAAGAATGATTGTGAGAGTCGTCTGGGACTTCTGGCCGGGAGCGCGGTCCGCCGCAGGCGCCTCAGGGCATGCCCGCCGCGGTCCGGCGGCGCTCGCGGCGCTGTCCTATCCAGGCGCGAGCAACGGCCGTCCTGCGCCCCGTACCGCGATTCTGAGCCCCGGCTACCGTCCCAGCCGCCGACTGCGAGTTTTCGAGGGATGGAGCCCGGCTGCCGCCGCGTTCCAGCCGCAGGCGATCGCCGCGCCGCCCGCGACCTTGGAGGTGCTGGCTCGCCGCAAGCTCGATGGCCGCCTGAATCTACCCTCACTCACTCACGCCCTCATCGCCCTGACACCGCTGGGAGATCCCCTCGTGCCCGACTCGCTGCGGGACCTGTTCTGGCGAGCCTTCCAGGTTCCGCTGTTTGAGCAACTCCGCGGGCCTCGGCTGGAATGTCTTGCCTCGGAGTGCGACGCTCACGCCGGATTGCATCTGCGGCATGGGCACTACGTACAGAACGGGACGCTGCTGCTCGAATGCGGCGGCGAGTGGCTGCCGGCGGGGCACGGAACAGAAATCATGGAACACCGCTGCTCGTGCGGCCACGCGACGCCTCGCCTGGCGGCCTCCGCCACAAGAATGTCTCAGCCGGATGTTATGATCTTGACGTAAGCTTCGCCTCAAGCGGATGTGGCGAAATTGGCAGACGCGCCGGATTTAGGTTCCGGTGCCCGCAAGGGCGTGGAGGTTCAAGTCCTCTCATCCGCACCAAAGCAGTTTTATCCGATCGTCACACACCAGGCTATAGGGAATCGTTAAGCTGAAATGCGGTCCCTTGACGCTCAAGAACGCGCTGCGGCACATCATTGAAGATCCAGGCGAACTGCTTCTGCGGCGGTGGAACTGGAAGTCCGCCCTGTTCTCGAGCCTGTTCCGCGCCTCGATCTTCTTCAGCGTCAATCTGACCGCGGGATTCCGCGCGGCGAGCGGGGCGGCCCTGGCCGAATTCGCGTATCGCGCGCTGACCGCCGGATTCTACGGCGCCCTGACGCAGCACTTCCGCAAGGTGGAACCCCACTGGCACGCTACCGTCGCCGCTTTGATTCTGCTTCCGGTGGTGGCGCACAGCATCGAGCTCGCGATCCACTACCTGCGCGGCACGCCCAAGCTGGCGGCGAGCATTACCGCCTCGGTCTGCTTCACCATCCTGGCAACCCTCTTCAATCTCTATGTGATGCGGCGCAACGCGATGGTCGTGGGCGCGGAAGGCGATTCCTTCTGGCGGGACATGCGGCGCATGCCGGCGCTGGTGGCGGGATTCGCGGCCGCGGGTCCGGTGGCGCTGTACCGGTGGGCTCGCGGGGATCAGGCCAGGTCGCGCCGGTAGATCGCAAAATTGCGCTCCGCGCGGCAGCCCATCTTCTCCGCGGTGCGGCGTGACGGCCAATTGTCATCCAGCACCTCGGTATAGCTGGCCGAGCGATAGCCACGCCCGATCATCCCCAGGAAGCTGTGCGCGGCGAGCCCCAGATTGACTCCCTTGCCCCGGTGCTTCTCGTCGACGGCGATGACCAGCAGCACGCCGTGATCCACGGCATCGCTATTCAGATCCGGCGCGGCATAAACCCCGCCTGCGACCTCGCCGTCGATCTCCGCGAAGCCAAGAAGCTCGGGCGCCAGGTGATCGAGCATGCCCAGCGTCAGGCCGCCCAGTTCCTCCGGAAGGAATTGCGGAGCGCCCCAATGGGTGGCGAAGCATCGGTTGACGATCTCCGTAAATCGCCTTGTCTCCTCCCGCAGATGGTCCATACTCCAGGGCCGGATGGCGGCGGGACAGGCGTCGATCATCCGGCGGTATCGCTCGGCCAGGTCTGGATTGAAGCGGACGCGGTACTCGATTGCCCCTTTTTCCGTCAGGAAGCCGCTGTCCTTCAAAAAACCGTGGTAATAGGCAGGATTGTAAGTGTGAAACAGTGTGGGCCGCTGATCGTAAGCGTCAATGGTGAGCGGCAACTGCCAGCCGTAGAGGTAACCCACGCGGGCGAAACGAGCTCCCTGGGTGGAGAGCCAGGCGCAGGCGGCGTCCAACAGAATCTTAGTTTCAACGGGAGAATCGGACAGCGCTTCGAAATGAAGCAAGTGTCCGGCTTGCTGTTTCCAGTGAGCGTTGAACGAGTGGTCCACCAGGGCGGTAACCCGGGCGCGAATTTGGCTGCCCGACTCCACCCAGAACGGTTGGATCCGGCAATGAGCAGCCTCGGCGGTTCGACCGGAGATGGCGTCAACAATATGCTTCCGGTCTTCACCTGCCCAATGCGGGTTTCCGCGGTAGACCTCCTCCGGAAAGGCCGCGAAGCGGTCGAATTCGCCGGGCTGGCTGACTGCAACGACCCGACAGTCCATTTCTAGTGGGCCGGGGCGGCCGGAGTCGCCGGCGTGGCGGGAGCGGCCGCGGCCGGCGGCGACGTCAGCGAGGGTTCGTCCGCGTCCATGCGTGAATCGAAATCGATCAGCGGGAACAGCAGGAACAAGCCAAGGAACAGGAACCCGGAGACCGCGATCAGCGCGTTCACCGGCTTGTCGTACTTCAGGTGCATGAAGAACAGCGCCACCAGGGACGCCTTGATGGTGGCGATGGTCAGCGCGATCACCACGTTGACGGAGTCGGAGCCGAAGTTCACATAGGAAGCTCCCACCGTGATGAAGGTCAGAATCAGCAAGGCGATCAGAACGGCGGTGAACACCCGCGGCGGGTTCTTGGGCCCGTGGTGATGCCCATGGTCGTGTGCGTGGTCGTGTCCGTGTGCGCTCATGGTTTGTGCCTCACTGAATCAGATACAAAAGCGGGAACAGGTAAATCCAGATCAAGTCGACCAGGTGCCAGTACAGACCGATCAGGTCCACCGGCGTATACCACTTGGAGCTGAAGTCGCCGCGGTTGGCGCGGAAGATCAGCCAACTGATCGCCACCATGCCGAGCAAGACGTGGATGCCGTGCAGACCGGTCATCATGAAGTAGAAGCTGAAGAACATCCGCTCCCGTTCCAGGTGCGGGCCCTTGTAACTGAAATACTTGCCTGGCAGCAGCCCGTCGTGGATCTTGTGCGAATACTCGAAGTACTTCACCACCATGAAGGTTCCGGCGCAGAGCAGGGTGATGATCAGCAGGATGACGGTGGCCTTGCGCTTGTTGATGGAGGCGGAGTAGACGGCCATCACCATGGTCCAACTGGAGACCAGCAGGACCACGGTATTCAGGAAGCCAAGGCGCTTGTCCAGGTGGTGGTGCGCGGACTTGAAGGCCTCCGCGTGCTGGCCCTGCATGATGCCGTAGCCGACGAACAGGCCGCCGAACAGCAGGATTTCGGTCGCCAGGAACAGCCACATGCCGATCTTGGCGGAGTCGAACTGCTGCTCCATGCTCGCGAAATGGTGCTGCTGATTCGGGTCGTGGCCATGGTGCCCGTGCCCGTGGGTGTCGACAACCGTCGTGCTCATCTCGTCGTTAGTCCCCTGCTTCTGAATTCGCGGATCAAGAGTTTAGTGCCCGCCCTTGGCGCCCACCGGACGGTAGTCATAGGGCTCGCGCTCCAGCACCGGCTGGCCCTCGAAGTTATGGGTAATCGGCGGTGACTGCGTCGCCCACTCGAGCGTCGTGCCGCCCCACGGGTTATCGGGAGCGTCGTAGGGCTTGCGCAGCGATGCCAGCAGGCAACCCGCCGTAATGAACAGGCCCAGCCCCAGCACCCAGCTTCCGAAGGTCGAAAACGCGTGCAGCGGCTGGAACTGATCCAGGTAATTGTAGTAGCGGCGCGGCATGCCCTGGCTGCCCATGAAGAACTGGGTCAGGAAGGTCATGTTGAAGCCGATGAAGGTCAGCGCGCAGGCGACCTTAGCCCAAAATTCGTTGTACATCCGCCCGGTCATCTTGGGCCACCAGTAGTGCAGGCCGCCGATAAAGGCGATCACCGTCCCGCCCATCATCACGTAATGGAAGTGGGCCACGATGAAGTAGGTGTCGGTGAGGTGCACGTCGGTGGACAGCGAACCGAGGAACAGACCGGTGAGCCCGCCGATGGAGAACAACAGCAGGAAGCTGATGGCATACAGCATCGGAGCTTCCAGGCTGACGTTGCCCTTGTACATGGTCGCCACCCAATTCAGGACCTTGATACCCGACGGGATCGCTACCAGGAACGTGAGGAAGGAGAAGATCACGCTCGCCATCTGGGATTGGCCGCTGACGAACATGTGGTGACCCCACACGATGAAGCTGATCAGCGCGATCGCGATGGAGCTGAACGCAATGGCGCGGTATCCGAAAATCGTCTTCCGCGAGAAGGTGGGCATCAGCTCGGAAATGATCGCCATGCCCGGCAGAATCATGATGTACACGGCGGGGTGCGAATAGAACCAGAAGAAGTGCTGGAACAGCACCGGGTCGCCGCCCAGGCGCGCATCGAAAATGCCGATACTGAAGGCGCGCTCCAGCACCAGCAGCACCAGCGTAATGCCGAGCACTGGAGTGGCCAGCACCTGAATGATCGCGGTGGAATAGATGCCCCACACGAACAGCGGCATCTGGAACCAGCCCATGCCTGGCGCGCGGAGCTTATGCACCGTCGCGATGAAGTTGATGCCGGTGAAAATCGAGGAGAAGCCGAGCACGAACGCCGCCATGGTCATCATGGTGACCGCGCCGCCCGTCGTCGTGGAATACGGTGTGTAGAAGGTCCAGCCCGTGTCGACGCCGCCCAGCAGAATGGAGGCGACCGCCATGATCGCGCCGATCACGTAGATGTACCAGCTCACCAGGTTCAGCCGGGGGAAGGCGACATCCTTGGCGCCCAGCATCAGCGGGAGCACGAAATTGCCCAAGGCCGCCGGAACGGAAGGGATGATGAACAGGAACACCATGATCGCGCCGTGCAGCGTGAAGACCTGGTTGTAAGCCTCCGCCGACAGGATCGGCGTGGAGCTGCCGAAAATCTTGTGATCCGGGGTCATCAAGGTGAGCCGGACCAGCAGCGCCATCAATCCGCCGAGCAGGAACGCGATCGCGATCCCGATCAGGTACATGATGCCGATGCGCTTGTGGTCGACAGTTGTCAGCCAGGACCACAACCCGCTCTGTTCGTTCAAATAGTTCTTTTGCGGCCGCGGCGCTTCCGCCGACGTCTTTCCAGGAGCCGATACCACGTGTCCCATGATTTTGTTCAACCCTCAACCCGGATTGCGCCGGGCGCTTCTCTCCCCTGCCCTTACTGCAACGACTTGATATACGCGATCAGGCCGGCCAGCTCGCGCTCCCGCAGCAGGCCCTGGAAGGCCGGCATGATTCCTTCATAGCCTTCGACCAGGTGCGCCTGCGGATTCAGGATCGACTCGCGGACATAGTTCTCGTCCACGAGGATCTCGGTTCCGTCTCTCATCTTGTGCTTCTGTCCCCAAATGCCCTTCCAGCTCGGACCCTGGCCGCGGGTTCCGTCGATCGAGTGGCACGTGTTGCAGCCCTTCGCGACGTACTGCAGTTTTCCGATCTCCACCGGGGCCATAGTCTTCAACTCGGCGGGACCTTCCTTCACCCAGGTCTCATACGCCGCCTGCGACTCGACAACAATCTTCGCCGCCATGTCCGAGTGGCCCTTGCCGCAATATTCAGCGCATGCCACGTGATGGCTGCCTTCCACGGTCGGCGTGAACCAGACCGAGGTGTAGCGTCCGGGCACGACGTCATGCTTCACCCGCATCGCTGGAATGAAGAAATCGTGCAGCACGTCCTCGCTGGTCATGATGAACTGCACCGGCTTACCCACCGGAAGGTGAATCTCGTTCACATAGCGCGAGCCGTCCGGATACTCGAACTGCCACAGCCACTTCTTGCCCACCACCTGCACCTGGAAGGCGTCGCCCGGCGCCACCGCGTACTTGGTGTACCCGTTCACGCCCCAGAAAAAGATGCCGATCACGATGAACAGCGGGATGATGGTCCAGGCGAGCTCCAGCGTCGCATTGTGCGCGATGTGCTCGGTCCGCCGGCCCGGTTTATAGCGGAACGCCCAGGCAAAGTACAAGGTCGCGATGGTGATGCCGATGAACAGCACCACGCTCAACCAGAAAATGAACATGTACAGGGAGTCCACTTCCTTGGCGAACTCCGAACCCTGCAACGGGAGCATCAACGACCGGATCCATTCCATTAGGCCAGACCTTCCTTCATCTCCAACCGGGACCGCTCACTCCGGAACATTTTCCAGAGGAACAACCCCAGGATTAAAACCGTCAACCCGCCGCCCAGGCGCATGAAGTTCTTCGCAAACAGGACGTAGCTCTTCGAATGCGGATCGTACTGATAGCAGAACAGCAAAACCTTGTCCATGGTGGACCGCAGCTTGCCTTCGCTCGCCTCCGTCAGCGCGAGCCGCAGGTCGAAGGCGCGAAACCGGATCCCGTACAGGTACCGCGATACCTTGCCCTCCGGCGTCAGCACCATGATCGCGGCCGAGTGGATGTATTGATCCTTCGACTCATCGAAGCGGTACTTGAAGCCGATCCACTCAGCCAGCTTCTTGGCGTTGTTCTGGTGATCCACCAGAAAATGCCAGCCCGGCGCCGGACGCTCGTAGCTCCCGGTGTAAATGATCCGCTTCTTCTGGGCCAGGTCGAAGGACTCGCGCGGATCAATCGAAATCGTCACCACGTCGTACTCGCTGCCCGGAGTCCAGGCCAGTTCCCGCATCCCGGCCACTTGCCCATTCAGCAACAGATTGCACAACATCGGGCACTGGTAATAAACCAGATTCAGGATCACCGGTTTGCCCTGCCCGAAAAACCGCTTCAGCGGAACCGGATAGCCCGTGGTGTCGATGAACTCAAGGTTCAGGTCGATCTGGCGGCCGAGCTTCTCCTCGACCCCGATCCCCTCCAGTTCCATCGGCTTCTGATCGGGCGGCAACACCGTCTGCGCGGCAAGCCCGGATGCCAGACACACCCCGGCGGTCCAGACTGCAAACCGGCTGAGATGGGACATCGCGTTCATGACAAACTCCTCTTAGTGCTTCTCCGCGGGCGCGGCTTTGGCGGCCTCGGCCGCCGGAGCAGGCACTGCTTCGCTGACCATCGGCCCATCGCCCGGCTTGACCTCCGTCGGTTTCGCCGGATACGGCAGCTTGCCCGCCGCCGCCTCCGCCGCAAGCAGTTCCATCGCGCGTTCGATCGGGATCCGCACCTGGCCCTTGCTCTGGTCGATATAGCCGTACGTGGTCAGATTGCGCGCGTCGCGAGCCCGCACCTGGTCGAACACTTCGCTGCCGGCCTCCAGAACCTCGCGTTCAAACGCCCCCATGAACTTATCGCCGAAAAACCAGCCGATCCCAGCCATGGTCAGCGCCAGGAACAGCACCGTGGCCACTGTAAAGACGAAGATGCCCTGCGTTTGCGGCTCGCTGCGATCGTAATCGATGTCCGGTTGAAACTCGGCTACCGGCGGTAATTTGTGCAAGTCAGCCATGATCGAATCCTCTTACGCGTTCTCGAACTTCAGGCCCTGCTCAAATCGCAGGTCGCCCACAGGAACCATCGCATGGGTCTTGAACCGGCTCCAGAACACCAGTCCGAAAACGCTGGTGGTGGCCACCAGGGCCGCGATGTCCATCCAATGAATGGAAACGCCGTGATGGGCCCAGGTCGGCTTCACCAGCCAGAACAGATCCACGAACTGTACAAACAGAATCCAGATCGCCACCACGGTCAGAATGGTCAGATTGCGCTTGGCGCTGCGCGCCAGCAGCGTGAAGAACGGGATGAAGAACCGGGCGAAGATCATGAAGATGCTGACCCACAGCCAGCTTCCCTCCACGCGGTGCTTGTAGAACACCACTTCCTCCGGGATGTTGGCGTACCAGATCAGCATGTACTGGCAGAACGCGATGTAGGTGTAAAACGCCGTCAGCGCGAACATCCACTTGCCCAGGTCGTGATAATGCTCCATCGTGATGGAGTTCTTCAGCACGCCGGCCCGCCGGAAGCCGATCGCCAGCAGCGTCAGCAAAGCCATGAACGCCATCGCGCCGCCCGCCAGGATATACACCCCGAACATGGTCGAATACCAGTGCGGATCGAGCGACATGATCCAGTCGAACGCCGCCAGCGAGGAGGTGATGAACAGGAAGAACACCCCGGGCGCGCTCCACTTCAACGCGGTGCGGGTCTGGTCGATCGACTTCGTCGTGTCCTGCTTAGTGGATGCCCGGTAAATCATGAGCGCGAACAAATTCCACAGGACCAGGTAAACGATCGCCCGGATCGTGAAGAACTGCGGGCTCAGGTAGCTGGCCTTGGACGCGTCCTTCACGTGCCCTTCATGCGACCAGGGAAAAATGTCGTGAATGCCGAAGGCGATGGGCAGAAACAGCAGCGCCGCCGCCGGCATCGCGCTCATCACGTTCTCCATGATGCGCCGCACCGTCATGCTCCATACCGAGCCGGACAGATACTGTACCATCACGAAAAACGTGGCTCCCAGCACGATGGTCAGCGGATACAGGAATCCGATCAAATACGACCGGAAGAACTGTTCGCGATCCATGGCGAATCCGGCCGCCAAGCCCACCCAACTCACCAGCGCGAGGAACGCGAGCACGTTGCGGCCCTTGGCCCACCGCGCCGGTTCCAGCGTGTAATTGTCCTGAATCACTTCCGCCGTGTGATGCGCCATGGCTATTTCAACCCCGCTCTTACCGATTCCGGCACGTCCGCCGTTGTCGCCCCCGTGGACCTCTGCAGCGCCCGCACGTAGGCGACAATCGCCCAGCGGTCGCCCGGTTCGATTTGCGTCCGGTAGGAGGGCATGGTGCGCCGTCCGTGCGTGATCACGTTGAAAATGTCCCCGTCCGATGTGACGCGCAACCGGTCCTCGTGCAGGCTGGTCACCTGCCAGGCGTTAAAGCGCGTGGGCACGATGCCCTTCCCGGTTCCGTCCTCGCTGTGGCACGGAGCGCAGTAGACGTTGAACTTCTTCCGTCCTTGCTGCAGCGTTTCCTTTGTAATCGCCACGGGACTCTGGCCGACGTACATCGTGGCGTTGACCCGCCCCGTATACTGAGGGCTCTCGTCGCGCAACACGCCGCGCGCGATGGTGCCCTCCACCGGCATGCGGCTGGCGCGGCCGTCGGCGAACATCGTGTTCGCCTGCTGCGGCCCGAACTTCTCCTGCCGCTTCATGTCGTCCCAAACTTCCAGGGGAGCGGAGCGCTGCACCATGCCGCAGCCCGCCAGGAAGAACGCCGAAACCAGCACGAACGTCAGCGGGGCGGCGCAATAACCGGTGATCCAACCCGCGGCTCTGATCAGCTTGCTCATCCCTCCACCACCTCCACGTCGCGTGCGCCCAGCGACTTCAGCAGATCCGCCGTCTTCTTGGCGTCGAACATCGGATCATCCGCCTCCACCACCAGCACGAACTTATCGTCCGTGGCGCGGTGCGACTGCGAATAGTTCATCGACGGGTGATACATCCGCGGCAGTCCGTTCAGCGCCCACAATCCGAAGAACGCAGCGAACGCCGAGAACAACACCGTCAACTCGAAGGTCACCGGCATCGCGAAGGTGAAATCGAACGTGGGCTTGCCGCCGATCACCAGCGGATACGCACCCAGCCCGGTCCAGCCCGGCAGCAGATTCTCCGGACCCGCGCCTGTGTACCACTGCAGCAACAGCGCCGCCGCCGTCCCCGTCAAGCCGATGCAGACCACGATCCAGCCCAAGTGTGACCGGCGGATCCCCAGCGCCTCGTTCACGTGATGAATGGGAAACGGCATCATCGCGTCGAGCTTAGTGTAGCCCTCCGCCCGGACCTTCTTCCCGGCTTCCAGCAGCGTATCCGGCTCATCGAAGGTGCCCATCACGCCATACACCGAATGCGGCTTTAACAGCCCCGCTTTTTCGAGCAGCTCGCTCACGGATTCACCGCCCTTCCGCCATGCGCTTCCATGTCATGTTGCGTGTGCAATACGTGCTTCACCTCCGCCATCGCGATCATCGGCAGGAACCGCGCGAACAGCAGGAACAGGAACAGGAAGAACCCGATCGTTCCGATAAACGTGCAGATGTCCACCCAGGTGGGCTGGAAGTAGCCCCACGAGCTCGGCAGGAAGTCGCGATGCAGGCTGGTGACGATGATCACGAACCGCTCGAACCACATGCCCACGTTCACCACCAGGCTGAGCACGAACATCAGCGGCACCGAGGTCCGGAATCGCTTCACCCAGAAGAACTGCGGGCTGATCACGTTGCAGGTGATCATGGTCCAGTACGCCCACCAGTAAGGTCCGAACGCGCGATTGACGAACGCGAAGCGTTCGTACAGGTTTCCGGAATACCAGGCGATGAAGAACTCAGTGGCATATGCGTAGCCCACGATCGTCCCCGTCGCCAGGATGATCTTGTTCATGTTCTCAAGATGTTTGATGGTGATGATGTTCTCGAGATTGCAAACCCAGCGGGCGATCACGAGCAACGTCAGCACGCAGGCAAAGCCGGAGAAAATTGCTCCGGCGACAAAATACGGGGGGAAAATCGTCGTGTGCCAGCCCGGCAGCACCGAGGTCGCGAAGTCGAACGACACGATGGTGTGAACCGAAAGCACCAGCGGCGTAGACAAGCCCGCCAGGATCAGATACGCCATTTCGTAGTGCTGCCAGTGCCGCGCCGACCCGCGCCAGCCCAGGCTGAGCGATCCGAAGATGTACTGCTTGGCCTTGTGGCCCGCGGCCCACGCGCGATCGCGCAGCGTCGCGAGATCGGGAACCAGGCCCACAAACCAGAACAGAGCCGAAACCGTGAAGTACGTCGAAACCGCGAACACGTCCCAGATCAGCGGCGACCGGAAATTCTGCCACATGTTCAGATCCGTGTTGGGGATCGGGAACAGCCAGTAAGCACGCCACGGGCGTCCGGTGTGGAACAGCGGAAACAGGCCCGCGCACATGACGGCGAAGATAGTCATCGCCTCCGCCGAGCGGTTGATGGCCGTGCGCCACCGCTGCCGGAACAGGAACAGAATCGCCGAGATCAGCGTGCCGGCGTGGCCGATACCGATCCAGAACACGAAGTTCGTGATGTCCCATGCCCAGCCCACCGGACGGTTGTTGCCCCACACGCCGATACCGGTGGCCACCAGGTAGGTGAACATCGCCACCATCATCAGCGTGATGCCGCCCGTGATCGCCACCGCGATATACCACTTCAGAGGCGTCTTGTAGACGGGCGCCTCGACAATCTCCGAGACCTGCTTCGAGATGTCGTGGTAGGTCGTGTGTTCGCCCAGAACAAGCGGCGGCTGCAGCTCGTTCATCGCGTCCTGTCGTTTGATCGCCAGATCCGCCATAGTCGTTCCTTTATCCCACCAGCTCCGGATTCGGGTTCCGCAGTTTCGCCAGATACGTCGTGCGGGGCTGCACGTTCAATTCCGCCAGCATCGCGTAGTTGCGCTCCTGCTTCTTCAGCTTCGATACCCGTGACTCGGGATCGTTGATGTTGCCGAACACGATTGCGTCCGCCGGGCACGTCTGCGCGCACGCGGTCACAATCTCGCCGTCCTTGATCTCGCGGCGGCCTTCCGTCTTGGCCTTGATCTTCACTTCCTGGATGCGCTGCACGCAGTACGTGCACTTCTCCATCACGCCGCGCATTCGCACCGTAACATCCGGATTGGAGGCCATCTTCTCCACTTCCGTCATGTTCTTGTGATAGTTGAAGTAGTTGAACCGCCGCACTTTATAAGGGCAGTTATTCTGACAGTAGCGTGTGCCCACGCAGCGGTTATAGGCCATGTCGTTCAGGCCTTCCGGCGAGTGCACCGTAGCCGCCACCGGGCAGACGTTTTCGCACGGAGCGTTCTCGCACTGCATGCAGGGGATCGCCTGGGTGACACTCTCCGGCTCATTCTCGTCGCCGGTGTAGTAGCGGTCCATGCGAATCCAGTGCATTTCGCGGCCGCGCAACACCTGCTCGCGTCCCACCACCGGGATGTTGTTCTCGCTGACGCAAGCCATCACACAGGCATTGCAGCCGGTGCACGAGGTCAGGTCGATCGCCATTCCCCATTGGTAGCCCTTGTCGTAGGGCAGATCGCGGTACATCTGCACCAGCGGCGGCACTTCCACCGCTTCCTCGGCGAACTTCGGATTCTTCTTGTACTCCTCCAGGCTCGCCTCGCGGACGATCGGCCGCCCCGCCTGGTCGAACCACTTCTGGGTGTTGGCGTGGCGCATCGTCGCGCCGGTCTTGGCTACCTGCCAGCCGCCGGAGAAGTCGTGTCCTTCGACGGTGCGCGCCTGGTAAGCATTGAACCCGATGCCCTTGCCGACGCGGCCGCACTGCGTCCGGCCGTAGCCCAGCGCCACCGAGATCGAATCGTCGGCGTGACCCGGCTGGATCCACACCGCCCCCTCGATCTTCAGGTTGCCCTTGCTCACCGCGACCACCTGCATGGCGTCCAGTTGCGACAGGCTCTCGGTCTCAATGCCGAGTTTCTTGTCGGTCGCCGGCGCAACGCCCAGCTTCCGCGCCGTCGCCGGGCTCATGATGATGGCGTTGCCCCAGGTGATCTTGGTGATCGGATCTGGAACTTCCTGCAGCCACCCATTGTTGGCGAACCGGCCGTCATACAGCGCGGCCGAGGGATAGAACGCGAGCTCCATCCCGTCGCTCGCCGGCTTCGCTTCCGCCTGCACAGCAGCAGCGATCTTCTTGTCGTCGGCGGACGGCTTCACGTCCGCTGGTTTTGTGCCGGCCACGACGCCCGAATGCAGCGCTTCGCGCCACATCGCGTCCTTCTTATCGCCCGGCCACTGCGACATCCAGCGGCTGCGCACCAGTTCGTAACCCTTCTTCGCGGGAGCCCCGGTGATCATCGCCACCAGCTCGATCGCCGATTTGCCGCCGTACAATGGCTCGATCATCGGCTGCTGGATCGCCACGGTGCCTTCGGCGCCCCAGCCGTCGCCCCACGCTTCCAGGTAATGCGCTTCGGGAATGTGCCACTTCGCCGCCAGCGCGGTCTCGTCCGCTTCCAATCCCAGGTGAATCGACACCGGCACCTTCTGCAGATTGGCCGCGAAATCCAGATCCACCGGCGACGTGTAAGCGGGATTACCGCCCAGAATCACCAGCGTCTTCACCTGCCCGGCACGGATCTCATCCATCAGGCCGCGGAGCGCCTGCACCTGCGAGGCTTCGCCCGGCTCCGCACTTTCCACGAAGGTCACCGTTGCGCCGAAGTTTCCGAGCTTCTGGTTGATCAGGTGCACCACCGCGTGAACCACCGCCGGCTGCCGAGGACCCGTGGTCACCAGGCACTTGCCGGCGTTCGCCTTCAGATCCTTGGCCACCGCCTTCAAGAACTTGCCCCGCTTGTCGGCGCCCGGCTGCAGCACGCGCAGGGTTCCGGGCAGCGCTTCCAGTTCCGTTGCCAGGTCGACGGCGAAGGCTTTCAGTTCCGCCGCCTTCATCCGCAGGCGGTGATCCGACATCGCGCCGGTAAGCGAAAACTGCGCTTCCACCGAATACAGGCGATTCATCTCGCCGTGCTCTTCCCGGATGTGCCGACCCTTGGAGAATTGCTTGGTCGCCAGCACCCCGGCATCGAGGCCGAGAAAATCGTCGTCAATCGAAAGGATCACGGCCGCCTTATCGAATTGCGGCGCAGCCTTCAAAACCCGCCCGAATGCCAGCTTCGCGCCCTGGTCGGCGTTGTCCCGCGACACGGGTTCGTAGGTGACCCACTTCGCCTGGGGAAACTTCTTCAGCGTATCGGCCTTCAAACCCAACAGCGTCGGCGAGGAAATCGGAGCGGCCAGAAACCGCAATCCTTCGCCGGCGCCCAATCCCAGCCCCGCCACCGCCTGCTCGAACTTCGACCAAGTGGATGCCTTGCCGCCTTCCAGCACTTCCTTGGAGCGGTCCGGATCGTACATCTGCAGAATCGACGCCTGCTCGAAGGTCCCCGTCGCGCCCTGCGATGCCGGGTGGTCCGGATTGCCTTCCACCTTGGTCGGCCGGCCGTCGTGCGTTTCCACCAGCAGCGGCGATGCTTCGCCGCCGAACGGCATCGAGGTCGAGTAGAACACCGGCTTGCCGGGGATGTAGTCTTCCACCCCGCGCGCAAACGGCAGGATCTTCTCCACCGGACGGCTGCAAGCGGTGAGGCCGGCAAGCCCCAGCGACGCCGCCATCACCTTCAGCACCGTGCGCCGCGAGCCCGCGTCCAGCATCTCCGGCGCGTGCGCCGAAAACTCGCGCTCCACGAACTTCCGGAAATTCGGCGTGTCCGCCAGCTCATCCAGCGTCTGCCAATACTTCTTGCCTGTGGACGCGGCTTCGCCCGCGCCTTGCAACTGAATCAAACTCATCGATGGCACCCCGAGCAGTGAACCGGAGGTTGGATGTTCTTTGCTTGAATGATTTCGCGCCCGATCTCCGCCGCATCCCGGTCCGGCTTCCAATCGAGCTTCGTCACCAGTTCGGCCGGCCGGATGTTCGGCGCCGGGTTCCGGTGACAATCCAGGCACCAGGCCATGTTCAACGGCTGTACCTGCTGCACTTCGATCATCTGATCCACGCGCCCATGGCAACTGACGCAACTCACCCCGGCGGTTACGTGCGACTGATGGTTGAAGTACACGTAATCGGGAAGGAAGTGCACCTTCACCCAGGGAATCGCCTTGCCCGTCTTATAAGAGTCGCGAACCAGCTCCAGCTTCGCGGAGTTGGGCTTCACCTTGACGTGGCAGTTCATGCACACCTCGGTGGACGGGATGGCTGCGTATGCCGCCTTGGTCACCGTATAGTGACAGTAGGTGCAATCCATTCCCATGTTCCCGGCGTGCAGCTTGTGACTGTACTTCACCGGCTGCTCCGGGGTGTAACCTGTTTCCAGGTTGCGAGGATGCGAGATCCAGGCGTAGGCCCCGATGCCGCCCACAACACCCAGGCCCAGCAAGGCGCCCGCGATCTTCAACACTACGTCCGACGTCTTCGAAAAGATGGCCGCCATTCAGTTTTTGTCCCAGAGAGAGGCGTGAAATCTCAATCTACGTTTCTACCATGACCGTATAATTTACGCAACAGGAGCAACCGTTCTTGCCAGACAATAAACCATCGCGGCTGGTCCGGGCCTTCGGCAACCTCAAGGTCCGGCCCAAGCTCATGGTGCTCCATAATATCTTCTTTCTGGTGTTGGCTTTAGCCGCCTACTTCACCCTGATCCCCCTGTTCGAGCAGCAGGTGGAGCAGGCTAAAGAGCGCGAAATCAATATATTACGCCAATTCGGTCCGCTCGACGGCGAGCGCATGCGACAGCTTGCCGCCTCCCAGGCAGCCTACGACGAAGTTGTCGACCGCGCCCGGTTGACCCTGTTCATCGTCCTGGGGGCAATTTACGTCCTGGCGGTCCTGTCGCTCGAACTGGCCATCATGCCGCTCTATGTGTACCGCCCGCTCCGCCGGATGCTGGACGCCGACGATGCCACCCGCCGCGGGGATCGCGACCAGGAACTGATCGCCGACCCCGAAATCATGGGCGACGAGATCGGCGAGATCATGCGTTCGCGTAACTCCACGGTTTCCGAATTGCGGCGTCATGAGGACGAGCTGGCGCAGGCCATGGCGCGCCTGGAGGAGCAGGATCGCCTGGTGTCGCTGGGCCTGTTGTCGGCATCCGTGGCGCATGAGCTGAACACGCCGCTCGCGGTGCTCAACGGCTCCATCGAAAAGATGATGGAAACCACGCGCGAGCCTCACGCTCTGGAACGCCTGGAACGGATGCAGCGGGTAGCCCAGCGGCTCCGCCGCATCTCGGAGTCTCTCATCGACTTCGCCCGCGTTCGCAAGCAGGCCATGGAACGCCAGGACCTGCGGATGCTCGTGGAGGAAGCGTGGTCCCTGGTAGCCTTCGACGACAAAAGCTTGAAGGTGGTCTTCACCAACAACGTCGCGCCCGAACACGCCGTGATTGGCTCAGCCGACCGCCTGATCCAGGTGTTCGTCAACCTGCTTCGCAACGCGCTGATCGCGGTCGATCCCCAGTCAGGGCGGATCGAGGTTTGTTCCCGCGCCGCGGATCGCAACCGGCAGCAGTTCATCTGTGTAACGGTACGCGACAACGGACCGGGCATCTCCCCGGACGTGCTCCCCGATATCTTCGACGCCTTCGTCACCACCCGCCTGGACGCCCGCGGCACCGGGCTGGGGCTGACCGTAGCGGAGGGAATCGTCAGCCAGCACGGCGGCACCATCGCCGCCTCCAATCGCCCCGAAGGCGGCGCCGCCCTGGAGGTCTGCCTTCCCGCCGCCCAGCCCAATTCCCATCAGGACACTTATGTCGGAAAACACTCCGGAAACGCTTAGCGCCTCTTCACAGCTCATCGACATCGCCGTCCTCGATGACGATCTCGACTTCCGCAACTACATGGAAGACTTCCTGAACGACGAAGGCATGTATTCGGTCCGCACCTTCGCCCATCCCGAGGATCTGTTTGAAAGCGCCGAACAGCGCCTTCCCGACATCGTCCTGCTGGATATGAAGATGGGTCAGTTCAAGGGCGACAAAGTGCTGGAGCAGCTCCTGACGCGCTGGCCGAATCTATGCGTGATCATTGTGACCGGCTACCCGTCTCTTGAAGACATGCGCGCCACCTTCAAGCTCCGCGTCTTCGATTATCTGGCGAAGCCATTTTCGCTCGCGCAGTTGCGCCAGACGCTGAATAACGCCATCGAGAAGTTCGGCCTCGGCCGCAATCTGCAGGACAAGCTTCGCGAACGGCTGGGACACTCCATCAAGATGCTTCGCGTGGAACGGGGCTGGTCGCTGAAAGATCTTGCCGGCGCGGCCAAGCTGAGCGTATCGCAGATCTCCTCGATCGAGCGCGGCGCCAACCTGCCGTCGATCGAATCGCTGCTCGCCATCTGCCGTGCCTTCGAGAAAAAGCCGTCCGAGGTCCTGGCTTCGATCGATTTCTAGCTCTTGCGGCGCGCCAACAACAAATTGGAGGGGATTCGGCTGTACCCATAGCCGATCTTGAAATCCAGCGGCTTCGCCGTGCCCGGCGTCCGGTACGCCTGCTGCAGATCCTTCTGGATCAGGTAACGGAAACTGCCGTAGGGCTGCGTGTAATCACCGTAGAGTTGCACCTGCCAGGTCCCCGGATCGAAGAACTTGAACGGGATGCCGGAATCATCCTGCAGTACCGCGCGGCTGTTGTTCAGCACCAGCTCCCGGATGAAGGAAAACTCCTTGCGATGGGTCATATAGGAGGTCGCCTTGAAGTAGGTGACCATCTTCCCCGAAGAGCGCACGAACGCCTGAAATCCGGCATTCTCGGCCAGCTTCTCATTGCCCAGGTTTACCGAGAAGTAACGCAGCGTCCGCTCCGTCGGGTCGCCGCCCGTACGGAAGCGAATTTCGACTCCCGACCGCCCCGCCACCTTCTCCTCCGGACGCCGCTCCACCACCTTGCCGTCGTCCTCGATCCGAATCCAACGCACCCCGGTGATCGTCTGATTCATACGCGCCACCAGCACCATCAGCGCCGGCAGCAGGCCGTCGGTCACCTGCCCGCGGAACGTCCGGTCCATCTGCCGGGTGATGAAGAAGCTGCGAATCATCACCGAATCCAGGGAACTGCGCAACGCGGCGAGTTCGTCGCCGAGGTCCTTCCTGGTCATTCGCTGGATCTGCGGAATCGTGCCGGCGGGTTCCAGGCCCACTAGTACGTACTGTGTGTGACCGGGGAAAAGCGTCAAGACGGTCAGCGCATCCGGACCCCCAAATGGGTAGAACACGGTAGCGCCGGCCACGGCCTCGCTGCGCAGTTCCTTGGCGTAAAAAGCGCCCATTCGCGGCAGACGGTCCTGCTGGACCTTCGCCCATGCGCCCTGGAACGCCGCCGCATGAGCCTTCCAATCCTCTGATTCTTCGAGACTTTTCAGAACGCCACCGTCGCGGGAGGCAAGTCCGGCCAAAAACCGCGCAATCTCATTGGGGCTTGCCGGCGAAGCGGCGGGATGTTCATCGGCACCGAATAACGCGACGCAGGCAAGAACAGGGAGGAGAGTACGTACCAGCAACACAGCAGGAATCAGAATAGCAGTTCTGTGACAAAATGCACGCCGGCTCTACTTGCGGCGGGCAAGAAGCAGATTGGATTCGCCCCGGCTGGCGCCGTAGCCAATGCGAAATCCCAGAGGCTTGGCCGCGCCCGGTACCTCGTACGCTTCCATCAAGTCCGCCTGCTCCCGATTGACAAAGACCGTCTTGGGCGGGGTATATCTCCCGAACAACTCCACACTCCAGATCGCCGGATCGAAGCAACGGTACGGAACGCCGCTATCGTCCTGAAGAATGGCATCGCTGTACTGCAGAACGTGATCGCGGATCATGGAAAACGAGTTCCTGTGAATGAGGTACGACGTCGCCTTCAAAAACGTAACGCCGCGGCCCTGGCCCGCCAGGAACTTGCGGAAATCCTGGTTCTGATCGAAATGCCGGTTGATCAGGTTCACCGGGAAGTAGCGCAGGGTCTTCGACGCTCCGCCTGCCGTGCGAAAGCGGATCTCCACGCCGGCGCGACCGGGGATTCGTTCCCCCGGCGGGCGCTCCCGCAGTTTGCCCTCGCTGTCCACCCGGACGAAGTTCACCCCCGTGATCTCGTTGTCCAGGCGTACCAGGAAGATCAGCAGCGTGGGCAGCAGGCCGTCGGTCACTTTGCCGCGGTAGCTCTCGTCCATTTCCTTGGTGTAGAAGAAGCTGGTCCGGATCACCGTCCGCAGCGATTCGCGGAATGCCGCCAGTTCTTCATCGAGCCTCTCGGGATCCAGTTTCTCCGGCTGCGGCAGCGTGCCCGCCGGCTCCAACCCCACCATCAGGTAGGAGGAAGCGGCCGGGAACAAGGTCGTGACCGTCAACGCGTCCGGTCCGCCGAACGGATAGAAGACGCGGGCGTCGCGAAATCCGCCGAGCCTCTCCTCCTGAAACTGCTTCATGCGCGGCAGGCGTCCGGTGGCCAGCGACTTCCAGTCGGCGTCGAACCCGGCACGATGCCGTATCCATACCGGGTCCGCGTCCAACGCCCGGAAAACGCTCGACTCCCGGGCGGGCAAGCCCGCCAGCAGCCGCGCGACATCATCCGCGCGATGGGCGCACACCGCCGTCCCCGCGCACAAAAACAGTGCGATTCCAGCTCGGAACAAGCTAAACCTCTTTGCCTTGAGCATACCGCGCGGCGGGCTGCTGCATGGTCATGCAATGCAGCGTCCCCAGCCCGAGCACCAGGTCCAGCGCGTGAATGCCCACGATCTCACGATCCGGGAAGCATTCCGCGATCCGGTTCAGCGCCACGCGGTCGTTCCGGTCATTGAACGTCGGCACCAGCACGATGCGATTCGCGATATAGAAGTTGGCATAGCTGGCCGGCAACCGCTGGCCCGCGAATTCGACGCGCCCGGGCATGGGCAGCGGAACCACTTCCAGATCGCGGCGTTGCTGCAACAGCTCGAAATTCTCCCGCAGCGGTTCGTAGTTCTCGTCCCGGGGATCCTCCTCCTCCGCCAGCAGAATACGGTCCCGGCCGGCGAAGCGCGCCAGATCATCGACATGCCCGTGCGTGTCGTCGCCCGCGATCCCGCGCTTCAGCCAGATCACCTCGTCGATCCCCAGGTAGTCGTGAAACGCCTGTTCCAGCGCCTCACGCGAAACCCCGGGGTTGCGAGCCTGAACGTCGCTCAGCAAGCATTCCTCGGTGGTCAGCATCCGCCCCGACCCGTTGACGTCAATCGACCCGCCTTCCAGCACCAGATTCGGCCGCCAGCGCTTCATCTGGAGCTGGTTGGCCACGAACTCCGGGATGGCATTGTCATGCTCGTGATTCGCGTACTTGGCCCAGCCGTTGAACTCCCAGTCCGTCACCGCCACGTTGCCGCTGTCATCAGCCACGAACAGCGGACAATAGTCCCGGGTCCAACTGCGATTGGTGAAGTAATGATGGAACTCGACCGCGCTCAGATCGGCGTGCGCTTTCTTCAGAATCGTACGAACCCTGCGCTCGGCGTCGCGATCCCGCACCAGAATGCGTACGCGCTCCACCCGCGCCAGTTTCCGCACGATATCGGCGTAGACCCACGGAATCGGCTGGAACTTGCCCGGCCAGTCGGAACTTTCATGCGGCCAGGCCAGCCAGGTAGCCTCATGCGGCTCCCATTCAGCGGGCATGCAAAAGCCAAGCGATCGGGGTGAGGTGGATGAGGAAGTCAGGCGGATTCTCCGAAACTCCAGTGTAAACAACCCTCCGGCGAAAGCCCGTGGCCGGGAGCGATCGAAAAACCGTACCATGTTTCCACGTGATTCATTACGATCCGCACAAGTGGCTCGACCACTTCTTCGATTTCCGCGGCTCCGCGCTGAAGGAGATTCTCGGCCGCCTCGCGCTCAGCGTGCTGTGGTCCGTTGCCGTGGTGGCGGTCCACAAGTACTGGACACCCGTGGGGATCCCCTCCACCATCCATTCGCTGGTGGGAGTCGCGCTGGGATTGCTGCTGGTGTTTCGCACCAACTCGTCCTATGACCGCTATTGGGAAGGCCGCCGGCTGTGGGGCGGCATTGTCAACGCGAGCCGCAACCTGGTGCGATCCGCGTCGGTTCACATCGGCGATCGCGAAAGCCTGCTGCGCCTTGTTAACTGGACCGTCGCTTTTCCGTACGCCGCAATGAGCACCCTGCGCGGTGCTCCGAGCCTGGGGCGCGCCGCCCGTGACCTGCCGTCCAACGGCGAGCACCTCGCCGGATCGCATCACCTTGCAATCAGCGTCGCGGCGGAGATGACCAGTTGCCTGCGCGATGCCCAGCGCCGCTCCGGCTTCAGCGACATGATCCTGGTCTCGCTCGAAGCGCACGTGAAGGAACTGGTCGATCAACTGGGCGGCTGCGAGCGAATCCGCAAAACCCCGCTGCCGTTTGCCTATGTCCTGCACCTGCGCCGGGCCCTGGTGCTGTACTGCTTCACGCTGCCCTTCGCCTTGGTGGAATCCTTCGGCTGGACCACGGTGCTGGATGTGCTGCTGGTGAGCTATGTCTACTTCGGCATCGAAGAGATCGGCGTCGAGATTGAAGGTCCGTTCGGATTCGATGCCAATGACCTGCCGCTCGACGACATCAGCGACGGCATCCGCGGGGATCTGCGGGCGCTCGCCGGGGCCGAAGCGGTCCCCGCGCAACCGATGCCGGAAGGACTTTAGGCGAAAGCTTCCCGCAGCCGCCGGATCTGCCCCGCGTGACCCTCGGCGTGCTCAGCGTAAATCCGCACCAGATCCTCCAGCGACAGCCGCCCCAGTTTCGAGTGGGTTCCGAACCGCTGGAAGGTCTCGTCCGGAAGATCCCGGATCAACTCGAAATTCGACCGCCGCAGCGTCAGGAACTGCTCCAGTGCGAGCGCGGTGTCGCGCCGGTCATAATCCAGGTAGTTCGCCCACGCCTTTTCGTCGTACCACACGATATGCGGATCGTCCTCGGCGATGACCTGGCGAAGGCGCATCGACCCCACGGCTTCGGAATCGGCGAGATGGCAGGCGATCTGCCGGATGGTCCACTTCCCCGGCTCGGGTTCGCGGTCCAGTTCCGCCGCTGTCAAACCCGCGAGGGCGCGCGCGACAAGATCCGCACCCAGGCGGAAACGTTCCAGCAGTTCCGGCGTCATGATTACTAATAGTAGTCGGCGCAGCTCATGTAGTAGCCGCACTGCTCACAGAACAGCTTGCACTTGCGTTCACTCAGGCGGACGCTGCATACCGGACAATAGAGGCAGGGCTCGTGCTCCTCGATATCCGGCTTTCCGGAGGCGGCCGGGCTGGTGATCGGCTCCATGGTGGAACCATTATAATGTCGGAATCTCATATGAAAAAGTTCGCTGCGGCAGCAATCCTCCCGATCGCGGCCCTCTGCTTCTTGACCTTCCGCGGAGAAGCGCAACGGGGCGAGCGGCCGGTGAAGTACCCGGCACGCGGCATGCGCGGGGCCGTCGCCGCGGGCACCGATCAGGCCGCCGAGGCGGGCATGCGCCAGTTCCACAAGGGCGGCAACGCCGTGGATGCGGGCGTGTCCGCCATGTTCGCCGCCTCGATCGTCGAGTACTCCCACTTCGGCTTCGGCGGGGAAGCCCCCATCCTGATTCGCAACAACAAAGGTAAAGTCTTCGCCATCGCCGGCGTCGGCACCATGCCCAAGCTCGCCAGCGCGGATCTGTTCCGGACCCGCAAGCTGCAGGCCGGCGAGGTGATGCAGCAGGATCCCGGCGGCTTGAAGGGCATGGTCCCGGTGGCCGGCCTGATGCCCGCCCTGGTCCCCGGCATGGTGGATGCCGGACTGGTGGCGCTGCGCGAGTTCGGAACCCGCAGCTTCTCTGAGATCATCCAGCCCGCGATTGACCTCGCCGACGGCGCTCCCATCGACGAAATGCGCGCCGGCTACATCGCCCGTTCCCGCCGCTTCTTTGACCTCTGGCCGGCATCCAAGGAGACCTTCCTGATCAACGGCCAATCGCCCCGCGCGGGCGAGATCTTCCGCCAACCCAAGCTCGCCGCGACGCTGCGCGCCATGGCAGACGCGGAAAAGAAAGCGCTAGCCAAGGGCGCCACCCGCCAGCAGGCGATCGACGCCGTCCGCGACTATTTCTACCGCGGCGATGTCGCCCGCAAGATCGACGCCTTCAGCAAGGCCAACGGCGGCCTGCTCCGCTACGAGGATATGGCCGCATTCAAGCTTTCGGTGGAAGAACCCCTCTCCGCCACCTACAGGGGCTACATCGTATATAAGCCCGGGTTCTGGAGCCAGGGTCCGTCGATGCTGCAGACCCTGAACATCCTCGACGGCTACTCCGAGAAGCTGCCGCTTCATTCGGCCGAACAGATCCACCGCACCACCGAAGCCCTGAAGCTCGCCTACGCCGATCGCGACACCTACTACGGCGATCCCAAGTTCACCAAGATTCCGGCGGAGTTGCTGTCCCGCGAATACGCGGCCGCGCGGCGGCAGTTGATCGGGACCAAGGCCTCGCTCGAATTTCTGCCGGGCTCGCCGGGCGGGCAGAAGGGGCGGCATCCCACCGAGAGCGAGATCGCCTCCATTCGCATCGACGACGCGCTGATGGCCGGCGACACCACCTGCGTCGATGCCATGGATAAGGATGGCTGGGTCTTCTCCGCCACTCCCTCCGGCGCGTGGCTGCCCAGCGTGATCGCCGGTGAGACCGGCATCCCCCTCACGCAGCGCGCCCAGAGCTTCCTGCTGATTCCCGGGCATCCCAACGAACTCGAGCCCGGCAAGCGGCCTCGCGTGACCCTTTCGCCCACGCTGGTGATGCAGCCCGACGGCCGGCCCTTCCTGGCGCTCTCCACCCCCGGCGGCGACAATCAGGATCAGGCCTTGCTGCAGTTGATTCTTTACGTGATCGACCACGGAATGAACGCCCAGGCTGCCGTCGAGGCGCCCCGTTTGCAGACCCGGCACCTGGTGTCGAGCTTCGATAACCACGCCTGGAACCGGGGCGACCTGCTGCTGGACGATCGCATCCCGGAAAGCGTCGCGGCGGAGCTGTCTGCACGCGGCCATCGCGTCGGACGCCGCTCGCGCTTCAACTCCGGTTCCGC
>CAYOQB010000054.1:0-29665 GCA_964406035.1 uncultured Solibacteraceae bacterium
GAACGACGTGCTCGAAGCGGGGCCAATCACTATCACGGGGGGCGCCGGCAGATTCGCGGGAGCTTCGGGGACGGGCCAGGTGACCGATGTCGCCGAAACGGCCGATAGGACGGTGACGGTCAGAATCGCCGGGACCGTTATTGAAGCCCAACCAACGACGCCCATCATCACCTCGGTGATGACGCCATACTGGCGGCGCAGCCCTCTGATCGCGCAGAACGACTGGATCGAGATCAAGGGGAGCAACCTGGTTCCCGCGAACACGCCGGCGGGCGGCGTGGTGTGGAGCAACGCCCCCGACTTCGCCCAAGGCCGCATGCCCACCGAGATCAACGGCGTCAGCGTCACGGTCAACGGCAGGCCGGCCTATGTGTACTTCTTCTGCAGCAAGGCCACCACGCCGGCCTGCTCCGAGGATCAGATCAACGTGTTGACTCCGCTCGACGCGTTCGAAGGCGAGGTCATGGTGGTGGTGAAGAACGGAGCGGTGTCGAGCGGCGCCTTCCAGGTGACCAAGACGGCCGTTTCCCCGTCGATTCTGCGGTTCTCCAGCCGCGGCGATGTGACCGCCACGCATCTCGACGGCAGATTATTGGGTCCCACCTCGCTGTTTCCGGGACTCTCGACGCCGGGGGCGCGCGGGGAAACCGTCTCGCTTTGGACGGTCGGTTTTGGCCTGCCCACCACGCCGCTGGTGCAGGGTTCTGCCACGCAGACCGGATTGTTGCCGTTCACCCCGGCTTGCTTCTTGGGCGGCGATCCCGCGAGCGTGGTAGCCGCGCTTGTCAGCCCCGGGCTGTATCAGTTGAACGTGACAATCCCGAACAGCGCCAAGGCCGGAGACAATCCGTTCTACTGCACGACGCCGAACGAGTGGACCGAGGTTGCGTTGATCGCGGTGCGGTGACTCTTTCGGTTACTCGCGCCCTCCGTTGCGTCGGCGGCTTCGGAGTCTCCGCCTGTCGGTGCCAGGCACCACCTGGCACCGGCGCGCGGGGAGATCGCCCGCAAGCCGTTGCTGTTCAACTGCTTGCGTCGATCTCGAAGGTGCGCGGAAAGAGCCCATCTCGTGGACCCTCCTACTTTTCCGAGAACCCTCTTGCCGGGAATTCAATTCGATTGCTTCCACGCGCCGATCGCCCCATCAACATTGGCGACCATACGCAACGTTGGTCGAAATCCAGCCATTCGAAAAGTGCCCTCCAAGCAGAGGGGGTATGTTTTCCCGAGGCGCTTTTGCACAGGGCAAATCGCTGTTAAGAAGACAGATACCGCGTATCCGCGCGGCGGAGCGGCGCCAGGCACCACCTGGCACCGTCCGACTGCATCACAACGTGATCCAGGGCGAGTTCGCGAAGGCGGGGCAAACCGACTGGGCGGTGCTGTGTTCGATGCAGGGAAGCTCGCGCATCCTGGTGTTTTGGAATGGCGAGGAGCAGAACCCCGCATCGCTCGCGGCGATCGAAGATCGCACCTATCTGCAGGGGATCACGGACACCGAGATCGGATATTCGAGAGGAATTCAAGCAGTCGGGAAAAAGTTCATCCTGCGTCATTACCGGGCGTACGGCGGGTTGAAGCCGCCGGCGATCGACCACGAGGGGATTGACGACGCTTTCATTGAGAAGGAGTCGGTAACGTGGTACTTCGACCAGGGGAAGTGGTTGAAGCTGACTGGCGCGGACTGACCATGTAAGCAGCGGCCGAGATCCGCTGACTCGGCGGGCATTTCTACGTCTTCGCTTCCGGCTGTCGGTGCCAGGCACCACCTAGACCCGTCCGGGACTTGGTATCTGATGTGAAGTAAAGACGGCGACCTGCACACTGTGCCGTTCTGGAACGCCCTGCAGAATCCGTGCGGCTCGCTTAAAATAATAGGGTTGGATTTATGGAGATTGGCCAAAGCAGCCGGCTGAGTCGACGACAGACAATCCTCCAGCTTCTTGGAGTGGCGGCGTTGGCCTCAACAGGACGGCTAAAGGCGAGTACAAGTTCTCCTCCGATTCGATCTCGCCGCTTCTCGGTTCCGCTGGTGAATGAGCTGGGCGAGGTTACATCGCGTTTCGATTCAGCCGCGCTCTATTTCGCCGAAGATCTGGGAGCGGGAGTGCAGTTGGAGATGGCTCTGATTCCCGGCGGCAGTTTCGAAATGGGCTCCACTTTGTCGGCGGATCGCTTAGAGGAGCCTGTCCGCCGCGTGGTCGTAAGACCGTTTGCGCTGGGCGTTTTCGCGGTTACACGTGCGCATTGGCGGCAGGTGTCCACTTTTCCGCGAGTGGCGGCCTCTTTGCCGGCCCTCCCTTTAGGCGACTTCCCAATGGAAGTTCATGACCGCATCCCCGCGGATGTGGTGAGCTGGGACGAGGCCGAGGAGTTCTGCAGGCGTTTAGAGCAACACACCGGACGACCGTACCGGCTGCCCTCGGAGGCGGAATGGGAGTATGCCTGTCGCGCTGGAACGACAACCAGATATCACTTTGGGGAGGCGATTAGCCGGACGGTCGCAAACTATAACGATGGGATTTATCGTCCGCTAAGATTAACGCCTGTTGGCAGTAAACAGGTTCCCAATCGATACGGCTTGCATGACATGCATGGGAACGTGCTGGAGTGGTGCGCCGACGGGTGGCACCCGAATTACGTCGGTGCTCCGGAGGATGCGAGGCCCTGGAGGGAGGGAGCAGATCCATTCAGCAGAATCGGCCGCGGGGGCGATTATCTTTCGAATGAAGATTCTGCCCGGTCCGCCGCACGTCATCGAACGGATGTTCGCGGCACATGGGGTGGATTGGGCTTCCGCGTTGCCTCAGATTCCCCGATTGAGATCTTTGACCCAGTGATCCGAGGAAGCGTGACGAATGCTGCCTCCGGGCTTCTTGGACCGATAGCGCCGGGCGAAATCGTCAGTATTCGCGGCATAAACCTCGGGCCGATGACACCCGTTTCTCTGAAGCTGGATGACGCCGGATTGGTCAGCGCTCAACTTGCCGGGGTGCGAGTTCTTATCGATGGCGTGCCCGCTCCTGTATTGTACGTATCTACGGATCAGGTGAACGCGATCGTACCGTATCGCATAGCACCACAAACGCAGGTAGACATCATCATTGAGCGGGATGGCCAAACGTCAGCGCCGCTCAACGCGTCCGTCGCGGAGTCCGCGCCCGGAGTTTTTACCACCGATTCTTCGGGAGTGGATCAGGCCGTCGTGTTGAACCAGGATGGCTCGCAAAACGGGGTCAATAACCCCGCGCTGAAGGCATCGGTCATAACGATTTTTGCGACTGGCGAAGGGCGGACGAACCCACCCGGGATTGACGGGAAACTGGCGACGGGCCCCAGCGTTCCCTTTCTGCCTGTGCAGCTTTTTATCGCAAACGTAAGGGCGGATGTTTTGTATGCGGGGACCGCAAACGGACAGGTCGCGGGCCTCCTCCAGGTTGAAGCACGCGTGCCGGATGGGATCGCCGCAGGCAGGCAGCCGGTGGTTCTGACGGTGGGCGAGGGCAACAGCCAGCCTGGTGTGTTTGTGGTAATCAGGTAAAGTCCGATACGGCGTTTCCTAGTTCATGAGTGTTTTTGATCAACGGCTTATCGAGGCCGGGTTGACGTAGTCGACTCGGTGCCTCGTGTTGGGTAGAGTGTTTGGCGGCTGCGCCCCCCGCTCCGACTCCAAACCCACCCAAATCCAATCCACTTGTCGGTGCCAAATCCACTTGTCGGTGCCAGGCACCACCTGGCACCGGCGCGCGGGGAGATCGCCCGCAAGCCGTTGCTGTTCAACTGCTTGCGTCGATCTCGAAGGTGCGCGGAAAGAGCCCATCTCGTGGACCCTCCTACTTTTCCGAGAACCCTCTTGCCGGGAATTCAATTCGATTGCTTCCACGCGCCGATCGCCCCATCAACATTGGCGACCATACGCAACGTTGGTCGAAATCCAGCCATTCGAAAAGTGCCCTCCAAGCGAAGGGGGTATGTTTTCGCGAGGCGCTTTTGCACAGGGCAAATCGCTGTTAAGAAGACAGATACGCGTATCCGCCCGGCGGCGCGGCGCCAGGCACCACCTGGCACCATCCGGCTGAGGTCTGGAATTCGCCCGTACTATTTTCCCCGCTACGAGCGATAATCGAAACATAATGTTCCGGCGGCTTGCGAGTATTGGAATCACATTACTCGCGCAAGCCCTGCACGGAGACAATCCTAAGAATTACGACAATCCACCGAAGTTGATCCACAAGGTGGAGCCTGTCTACACCAGGGCGGCGCGGGAGGCCGCCGTGCAAGGCACTGTCGTGCTCGACGTAGTGATCGGCGTGGAAGGAAAAATCACGGCGGCGCGCCTCCTCAGCCCCATGGGATTCGGCCTCGACGACGAGGCCGAACGGGTGGCGGCGCAGTGGCGTTTCCAGCCGGCGAAGAAGAACGGCCGGCCCGTGCCCGTGGCGGCAACCGTCGAGGTCAATTTCCGCTTTCGCGGGGCATTCTTCGACAGAATCGCGGAGCGCCGCCGCCGCGAGTACAACACCGCCGTGACCCAGATCACAGCCGGGCAGAGGATCCCGGAGTCGCTGGTGAAACTGCGGGCGCTTGCGGATCAGAAGTATCCGCCGGCTCAGGCTGCATTGGGGGGCTTTCTGGTGAATGGGCGGCACTTGCCGCGGGACATCGCGCGCGGGCTGGACCTCCTGCGAATGGCCGCGGACAGGAACGTGGTGTCCGCCCTTTATGCCTTGGGCTCCCTGGAATTGAAGGGCGAATTGCTCCCCAAGGATGTCGATGGCGGCCTGTCCAAGCTCCGGGATGCTGCTGTTTTGGGCAGCATCCCGGCGCAATATGATCTGGGAGTACGCTACGAGCGGGGCGACTCCGTGGGCGCGGACCTGGAGAAAGCGGCGCGGCACTATCGCCTGTGCGCGGCCAGGGGTAACCGCATGTGCCAGGTCAGGCTCGGCAGCTTGATTCTGCGCAAGCCGGACCGGAGCCCGCGCGACATCATCCAGGGTGTTGCCTGGCTGGAACTGGCCGGAGATCGCAACGACGCTGCCTCCCTGGAGCTTTTGAATGCGGCGAGAGAGGGGTTGACCACAGAGGCAGCGGCACAGGTGGAGGCGTTGAAAGCGCAGTTGCTGCGAGCCGCCGGGCTGTGACACGGGCCGAGGATTCGGGAGGCCATGTCCCGTGGCGGCGCGCTTCCACGCTAGTACCGAAGACGCGTCCGATCGCCGGCGTGAGGATTGCGGTGCGCGACAAGGGAGGATCGGGATGAGCCAAGAACTACGTGAGGCGCTGGCGGCGGCCACCGCCGGGACGGAGACCGCCGTCGATTCGCCGCCCGCGCGATATGCGCTTCTGGTCCGCTCGAGCGATGACGTGCAACGGAGGGCAGCCGAAGTCCAGGCGGCCATCGGGCCACTGGGCGGCGTCGTTCGGCGGCTGTCGGCCCTGGAACCGCGCGTGCTTGCCGCCGAGTTTCCGGATCGCGTTTTCGGGGACAATCCATCGTTGGTGTTCGCGGCTGCCTACATGATGCGAGATCTGTTCCGGCTGGAAGACGCAGAACCGGACCTGCCCACCAACTTCTTCCCGGAAGGCGATCCTCTTCCGGGTCAGAAGGATCTGGCGAGCGAAAGCCTGGGAGGACTCTGTTTCACTCCCGAGCAGCCGGATCTGGACGTCCGTTGGGCGCTTGCCGCGATGCGTATCCCGGACGCGTGGGCGTTCTCGGATAGCCAAGTGCGGCCGTCCCGCGGCGAGGGCATAGTGATCGCGCAGCCAGACACGGGTGTCACTGAGCATCCTGAGTTGCGGGACGTCGTGCAGCAAAGCCCGCGCGACGTTCTGGATCAGGATCACGATCCCACCGATCCGCTGGAAGACATTGGCAACCCTGGGCACGGAACCGCCACCGGAAGCGTGGTTGTTTCACCCGAATCCGGCCACGTGACCGGCGCCGCGCCTCGAGCGGTACACATGCCGATTCGGGCCATCCGCAGCGTCGTGCGAATCACTCAGGTTTCCGTGGCCGAGGCAATGGATTGGGCGGTGGACAAGGGAGCTCACGTGATTTCGATGAGCCTCGGCGGCATTTTTTCGTTTTCGCTGCACCGAGCCTTGCGCCGCGCGGTGGAGGCGAACGTGATCGTGCTGGCGGCCGCGGGGAACTGCGTGCGGTTGGTGGTCTGGCCGGCGCGGTATGACGACTGCATCGCGGTTGCCGCGGTGAACAACGCGGATCAGCCTTGGAAGGGTAGCTGCCGCGGCGCGGCGGTGGACGTTTCCGCGCCTGGTGAGAACGTTTTCCGCGCGCGGATTGGTGATCCGGCGGTGGGTCAGGGTCAAGGCACGAGTTTCGCCGTGGCGCTAACGGCGGGGGTCGCGGCGCTGTGGCTGGCGCACCATGGCCGCGATCAGGCGATTGCGGCGGCGCAAGCGCGAGGCGAAAATCTGCAAAGTATGTTCCTCCGTCTTCTGCGCGCAACCGCGCGCCGCCCGCACGGATGGGATTTTTCGGAGATGGGCGGCGGGGTTGTGGATGCGGTTGCGCTGCTGCAGGCCGGATTCGATGCGAGTCCCGGACCGGAAGCGGCCCTTCGGTTGGTGCATGCCGGGCTTCCCGGCGAAGCATCCGTACAGTCACTGGTGCGCGAGACGCTCGGCGAGCGGGTTATCGCGCCGGGCCTCGACTGGAGGAAATTCGGCGCGGAAATATCCGCGGCGATCCTGCGCGGGAGGATCGAAGCGCCACGAAGCGAGGGGCTGCGGCCGGCGGCCTTTGCCGGCGTGACCGCCGCACTCTCCCCGCAACTCGCCTCGGACCCGGCAGCCGCGCCTCTGGTTCGCCGGTTGCGAGAAGGATTCTGACACTCTCGGCGCCAGGCACCACCTGGCACCGGCGCGCGGCGAGATCGCCCGCAAGCCGAGACTCAACAACGACTTGCCGGATTTTCGAAGGTCCGCGAAAAGAGCCCCTCTCGTGGACCCCCCTCCTTTTCAGAGAACCACCTCCCGGAAAGGCGTTCGTCTGACTCCCCGCGCCGGGCGCCCCATCAGCATTGGCGACCACACGCCGCTTTTGTCGAAATCCAGCGATTCGAAAAGTGCTCTCCAAGCAACGGGGGTACGTTTTCCCGAGGCGTTTTTCCACAGGGCAAATCACTATCGCGGAAGCAGATCCGCGCCATTCTCCGCCCAGGGCGGTGCCAGGCACCACCTGGCACCGTCCGCGTGAACTGCGCGGAGTAAAGACGAACTCAGGTGTGGGGCGTCCAAGAAGGACGCATCCATGACAAGCCTTTTCGCCCTGCTGCCGCTGCTTGCCGCCGATCCCGCCGCCTACCCCGTAGGCTTTGAAGTTCGCCACGCGGTCGATCATTCCCGCACGTTCTTCGACAGCGGCGCGCAGCGGGGCCGGCCGATCGCGATCTCCATTTGGTATCCCGCGCGGGCGGCCTCGCCCCGCCCCGCGACGTTCCGCGACTACGTCGACGCCAACCTGCGTAAAGACGCGGCCGGAGTCATCGCCGCCGAAGAGCGCGACCGCGTCCGCCGGCAGTTGATGGAAGCGTTTTCCTCGATACCGGGAGTCGATTCGGCGGTGGCGGATTCGATGCTCGCTGTCCCGGCGCGGGCAACCTTGGGCGCGCCGCGGCGTCCGGGCCGCTTTCCGCTGGTGCTGTTCGGAACCGCGCTCACCGGACCCTCCTATCTCCACGCGTCGTTGTGTGAGTTTCTGGCCGGACACGGCTATGTCGCGGCCGCGGTCCCATCCATCCCTGCCCGCGCCGGCCAGGATCTCGCCTTCGATGGAAAAGCCGTGCTGCTGCAAGCCGAAGATCTGCGATTCGCCTTCCACGAGATGCAATCGCATCCCTCGGTCGCGCCGGGCAAGGCGGCGCTGGGCGCCTGGAGCGTGGGCGGCGTCGCCACCGCCTTGCTCGCCATGCGGAACTCCAACATCGCGGCACTGGTGAGCCTGGACGCCGCCACCGGTTACCGTTACGGCAAGGAACTGCTGGAAGCCTCGCCACACTACGATGCCGGCGCGGCGAACGCGGCCTACCTGCACCTGACCGATTCCATGCAGAGCCTCCGCGTACCGAAGAACTTCGATTATCTGGAGAGGGTTGCGCGCGGCCCGGCGTACCTGGTGGAAATTCCGGCGTTGAATCATGCGCAGTTCACATCGCTGTGGGCGGTGGCGCTGGAATCCGCGAAACCTTCGGCGTCCAGCAGCGCGGTGAAGGCGGCTTATGACGAGGTTTGCCGCGTGACGCTCGCGTTTTTGGATGCGTTCGTGAAGAAGGGCTGGGGCGGTTAAGAGGCAGTCGCACTGGGCATCGGTGCCAGGCACCACCTGGCACCGATCCAGCGGCATGAGGTTCCTCGAGCTGATTGATCGGGGAGGACTCCATGTTTTCGCAGGAGATCCCTCCCTGACAGGTTACTGCTGTTCCAATAGTTGTTGTAATCGCTCAAGAGTCGGCCATGTTACCTGCGCCGCGGTAGTCGGATTAGGAAAGTTCATCGGGTCGAAAAAGAAACCGGCACGGACCTCAATACGTTCGGGCACAATTCCTGTGGGGATGTAAAGTTCAACGAAGTTGTCACCATCGCCGAGATCGTCGAACGCTAGCGGAGTATGGGCGTTGCCGTTGCGGTCGATGATGCGGATGGCATTCAGTTGATTGGCTCCAAGCTCGACATTAAAGGGTCCGGTCACGCCGCCGGCCCAGACCAATTGGATGGAGATGGGCGAAGCCCCGGCCGGACGTTCGGGTTTCAGGAAGACGTTGGCACGAATGAGGGACGGTCCGCTTTGGGGGCCGATGGTGACAGGCGGAGAAACCAGGCCGGTCAGAGGGTTGCCATTAAGATCCTTAACGGGACCAATGATCAAGACATAAGCGGGAAAATCCATGGGATTGGGCATCATGTTGACGAAACCAACGAATGGACCAGCCAGCAGGATGGTTGAGAGTTCGTTAGCATCTTCGGCGGGGCGGAGGGTGGCGCAGTTGGGAGTGGATGTGGTCCCAGACCTGCTGACAACTCGGAAGTACTCCGGGCGAATAGAGGACGCGTCGATCTGCACATTCAAATCAATCGGCATGCCGTCGTCAGTGGGCGCCTGCGGACAACCCGTGACGGACGCTAAGGATCCGGGAGGAATCGCTTCGCCGAGTCCGCCGAGATAGGCAGACTTGATGGCGGGCTTCTCGTTGTTGCCTGCACGGGGCCTGCCTGCGCCGGGGCTGCCTACGCCCTGGCCGCTAGCCACGCCGACCGCGAAGGAAAGCGCCACCGTCAGGCACAGGTTTGTTGCGAATGTTCTTCTGATTGAAATCATTATTCTTATTCCTCTCTGCTTTGGGTTGGACGAGGCGCCCGCCTCGTGCCGGATTCTCATCTTTTTAAGTTCGCCGTGCTGATTGATCGGGGCGGACTTCATTTCTCTCCTGGAAATCCGCCTGTGACCAACGTCAAGTTAGGGTAACTGTAGGGAGTATTCAGCGAGGTCAGGAATTCTGGAGATCTGCATGGTCGAGTCCCAAGAAGTGTCAAGAGATGTCGTTCTTGCGATGACAATTCATGAGAGTACCGTGAGCCCCGTTTGCGCTAGTATATAGACGCCCGATCCAATGGACCGTATCCTTGTAATCGATGATGACGTGCCCTTGACCGAACTCCTCGACGAGTGTCTGCGGGCGGAAGGCTTCGGGGTGGAAACCGCGCACGACGGCGAGGCGGGGGTGGCGAAAGCGTTGGCCGGAGAATACGCGCTTCTGGTGCTCGACGTGATGCTGCCCCGCATGAGCGGTTTCGAAGTGCTGATGCGGATCCGGCCCCAATCTCAGGTACCGGTCTTGATGCTTACCGCTCGCGGCGACCCCGTGGATCGGGTGACCGGTCTCCAGATGGGGGCCGACGACTATCTCCCCAAGCCTTTCAATGAACGCGAGCTGGTCGCCCGCATCCAGGCTATTTTGCGGCGCACCAAATCTGCGCCGAGCGTGCCGGCAGCGGACTCGGCATCGGTGCTGGAGGTCGCGGATCTGCGTCTGGACCCGCATTCGCGAGAGGTGCGGGTCCAAGGCGAACTCGTGGATCTGACCACGGTCGAATTCGACGTGCTTCGGGTTCTTCTGGCATCGGCTGGGGAAACGGTGCCGCGCGAAGATCTCGTTCGCCATGCCCTTGGGCGGCCTTTCTCGGTCTTTGATCGCAGCTTGGACAACCACGTCTCTTCGCTGCGGCGAAAACTCGGCCCCGACGCGGCGAATGCCGAGCGAATCAAGACGGTCCGCGGCGCCGGGTACATGTACGCCTGTGCCACCATTCCTTCCAGCCGACTGCCCGTCCGTTAGCTGTGCCAAACTCGAAACTGGCTCGGATGACGCGAAGTCCGCTGTTCCTTAAAGTCTTCGTCTGGTTCTGGCTGACATTGTTCGCCATGGTGTCGGCGCTGGTCGTCACGTTGCAGGTCTTCGATCCGGAAATCTTCGGGCTTCGGTGGACGCCCGTCCTGGAAAGCCTCTCTCTCGATCCATATGGAGCCGGCGCGGCGACGGCTTTTGAAGCAGAAGGGCAGGCGGGGCTTCGCCGCTATCTGGAGCGGGTCGTTCGCCACGGGGATGTGCACGTATACCTGTTCGATGCGTCGGGAAAGGACCTGACTGGCTTCCCACTCCGTCGCGGGGTCGAGAGGTTGGCGGCACATCCCAGCGAAGGCCGGGAGATCCAGACCAGGGTCTCATTCGGCCAAACGCTGGCCGCCACGTCCGTCATGGGACCTAGCGGAGCCCGCTATCGAGTGGTGCTTGAGATCTCCCGCAATCGGGGCAGTCTGGCGCCGGTTTTCGGGCAGGGTTGGATCTGGGGCGTCGCAGCGGCAATTCTGGTGCTTTCCGTGGTCTGTTACTGGATCGCGCGCGCCTTGACCTCGCCAGTGATTAGTGTCTGCGAGGCGGCGCGAAGTCTCGCCGACGGCGATCTGAGCGCACGCGTGGTGAACCCGCAAATACTGGAGCGCCGCGACGAATTCTCGGAGTTGGGGCGCGACTTCAACGCCATGGCGTCGCGGATCGAGGCTCTGGTGAATGCCAAGCAGCGCCTTCTGTGGGACATCTCTCATGAATTGCGGTCGCCGTTGACGCGGCTGAGCCTCGCGTTGGGCATGGCGCGTCGAAAGGCGAATCCGGAGGCAGCGCCGGCGATGGACCGCATCGAGCGGGAAACAGAACAACTAAACCGGCTGATCGAGCAACTGCTGACTCTTGCGCGGATCAATGGCGGCACTGGCCCCTCTCTCACCGAGGAAATCGACCTGGTGGCCCTGGTGACGAGCGTGGCGGACGACGCTGCCTTCGAGGCCAGTGGCGCCAACCGTTCGGTGCGGCTGGAAGTGAAGGGAGCCGGCACCGTCGCCGGCACCAGTGACTTACTACGTAGCGCGATCGAGAACGTCGTCCGCAACGCTGTGCGCCACACCGCCGAAGGGACGGCGGTCTCCATTTCCATGGAGTCGCAACGGGACGGCAAGGCGATCCTGATTCGCGTGCGCGATCACGGCCCCGGGGTCCCGGAGCCTGAGTTGGATCGCCTGTTTGAGGTGTTCTACCGGGTCGCGGAGACGCGCGATTCTACCGCCGGATCCGGGCTCGGCCTTGCCATCGCGAATCAGGCGGTGCTGGCGCACGGTGGCTGGGTGAGGGCATGCAACACTGACGGGGGCGGGTTAGAAGTGCAGATCGGCTTGCCGGTGAAAGCTGCCGGGTTCCGTGCAGTGTAGATTGAGGCATGGCCCATTATCGCGGCGAGCGTCACCGTTCTGGTTGACCATTGCAGGTTCATCCTCCAGTGCGCAAGAAGATTGGGGAGCTGAACACGCCGGGCGCCCGGGCACCGCCTTCGTGTACGATTTCCTGGCGCTTCCGAGCCCGCACCCAGGGCCCACGCTGACAAAAGCTCACATTTCTTGAGAGTCGGTGGCACGCGGTTCGAGCTAAGATCGACCGTAGTTTCCACGAGAGGTTTAGGAAGAATGAAACACGTTTCGATTTTCTCGCAACCCGTTCTCCTGGCACTGGCCTGCGTAGCCGGCTGCACCCCTTCGATGCAGGCGCAAGCGCCTCCAAACCAACAGTTTGGCAAGGCAATGGTGGAGAATGCGGCGGAACTCCGCAAGTACAGCTTCAAGCAGCGCACCGAAGTCAGCATGAAGGGCGAAGTTAAGTCTGTGAGGCTGGACCAGGTACGGTTCGACCTGGACGGCAAGCTGGAACGAACTCCCCTGACACCCGTCGTGGCCGAGGCGCCCAATGCTCGTGGCTTGCGAGGCAAAGTGGTGGCGAAGAAGCGCGAAGAAACAGCAGAATACGTTGAGCGCCTGATGAGCCTGGCGCGTCGCTACCTGGCGCCGGGCCGGGACGACCTGGAGAAGCTCTCGGGCAAAGCGGAAATCTGGAAGGGCCAGGGCGCCACCGGCAACCAGGTCCGCGTTCAGGCCACGGACTTCGTCCAGAACGGTGACTCCTTCGTCTGGTCCCTGGACGCTGTCGCGAAACTGCCCGTGCGGATGGAGACACGGACCGAACTGGATGGGGACCCGGTGACGATCACCGCGGAGTACCGTACTCTGCCCAGCGGCCTAAACTATGTAGCTCGCGCAACCGTGAAATCCCCGCGGAAAGATCTCGAAGTCAAAGTCGAAAGTTTCGACTACGAGCGAAATTGAGAGCCGGCCGCGATGACATCACTAGCGAGACGCGATTTCTCGGCGGATCGGTGCCAGGCACCACCTGGCGCCGGCCCTTGGCCGAAGTCGCCCTACTGCACCGCCAGCCACAAGGTTTGCGGCAACGCCTGTCCCGCAACAGTCATGGTGAGTTGCACATCTCCACTGATTCCGGGCGGGACCACGACGTTGAACTGATAGAGGCCCACATACCCCGGAACGGAACCAGCGAATCGAACGGTGGCCACTACCCCGCCCACGCGCACCTCGAGGTCGGGCAACGAACCGGACTGTGCAACAACACGCCCGGCAGGTGTCGGGGGCGAGGTCTGCCCGAAGCCGACGCCGTACAGCACGAGATTGTCACCTGGAGCCGCCCTACGGAACGAAGCTCCGGGGACCAATCCTGGCGGACCTACGAAGGTCTGGTCCGAAAAAAAGGCGGCCACATATTGTTTCGTCCCGCTCACAAAACTCGCGGGAGCGAGCAATCCAGGGGCGCGAGAACGAACCGTCACAGGGAACGCGCCGGTAACCGCCCCACCGTTGGTTACTATGACCGGAGCCGGCCCCAGCGGCAATCCATCCGGTATCTGGACATTGATTTGGTTTGGACTGATATACCCGATGTAAGCCGGAACACCGGCGACCGTGACGCGGATCCCATCCAGAGCCGTGGGAGCCTGCGGACCATTGAAATCCACACTGTCCCAGGTCCTGGAAACCGCCCCGAAGTTGCGGCCGAAGATCTCCATCCAACCGCCCGACGCCACGGTCGGCGAGGCCCCGAACGCGCCGGCTCCGATGACCGAGGTAATGGCCGGGAAGAATCGAATGGGCAGAGGGTTTGTTACTCGAACATTCATTGCGCCGCCCGCCTGTTGGCCCAAAATCTCGAACGATACTCCGGTCGCAGGATCGCGGAACGTTCCTGGCTTGCCTCCCTCCGAATTGAATGTGGCATTGTAGGGCGGACCGCACTGCGAGATTCTGGCAGCGTCGGAACCACCGGCCACCGCCCGCTGAATTACCAGCGGACCGCTGCCGGAAGCGACCGAGGAATCGACGGAGTAAACAAGAAGCCCTTCGTCACAAAGTCCGGCATCTTGCCCCGTCCTGCGGCGGACCTCGGCAACCAGCGCCCTCGTGGGACTGGTCTGGACGGCTACGCCGCGAACGCCGGCACTGGATTCCAGGGGCGCCAATTCCACCGTCGTAGACGGCGCGGTCGCACACAAGAACTGAGTGGCGTCCAGCCAGCCCAGCTTGCGCTTCTGCCATGCCGTGAAATGAGCTCCGGCCGTGATCAGGCCCATGTTGTCCCAGGCGCCGGCGGGCGCATGCACATCCGATCCGGTGAACAGGTAGAGATCGGGAAGCCCCAACAGGTGACCGGTCTCGTGCTGAATCACATGCCACCGGTATGTCGGTATCGCCAAACGGGTATCCGCGCCCAGCGTTACCACATGTCGCAGCTCGACGCCGTCCAGGCGGATACCCTGTCCCGGGTTGGGCACCCACGTGGGAGAGAACGGAACTGCCGCGGTCCTCGATGCGATTATGTACACGCCATCGAACTGCGCGAAGTCGATCTGGGCATCCGCGGCCGCCGCCGCGTCCGAGATGTATTGCTTGTGGAGGTCAAAAGTTAAGCCTCGAGCGAAATTGTATTCAGTGGACGCGCGAGGCATGCGGAACCAGCGATACACCGGGGTTACCGCCAGCCTCATTCGCCGATATGAGACCTCATCAAACCACGATTGCGCGAAAGGAACGAGAGCCTGGTACAACTGCTCCGCATTCTCGCTCGCGGGTGCGTCGGGGAAATCGACGAAAAGGAATGCCATTCGCACCTCTCCCGTCGATTGCAAGCGCCCCGGACCGGTTTCACCCAGATGAAGATTGGTTCCGGGTCCAAGGACGCATTGGCCCCAGCCGGGGAGGCTGAGCGTGAGCAACAGCAGAGTTAAGGCGGCGAAACGCAACATGCGTGGATTCTAGCCGTGTACCTTCCCGAATACAACGCTTAGCGTCGCACCAATGCCTGCCATGAGAGTCCGGGGTCAGGTGAGCGGGCTCGATTCACCACGCAGTCGCCGATCACTGCTTCTTCGATCTGGCCACCCCCAGCGAACGCGCGTCCAAACTCAGGTATTCCCCTGATCGGAACCTCCACCCCTTCGCCGTACGATCAAATCATGGGAATGCTCCGCCTGGCCGTCGTGTCACTCGTCGCCTGGACCGCGGCTGCGCAACCGCAGCCTGCCGCCTGGGATTACCTGCCGCCGGACGCCAAGGCGCTGGTCGGCTTCAACCTGAAAGGTTTCGAACAGTCCATCGGCGCGCTCGCCAAGTCGATGGGCGCGACCAAGAAAACAGTTACCAGCAGCAGCCCCGGCGCGGAGCAATGGGCGTCGATGGTACACGAAATCGTCATGGTGGGTCCGGAGGAGTACGGGATTGCCACCGGCAAGTTCGACCTGCTGACGCTGCGCGCCGCGTCGGCGAAAAGCAGAGCCACCGAGGAACGGTACCGCAACGCGGTGCTGCTGCTGGATAAGGCCAAGCCGTCGAACTCGGTGGCCTGGATCTCGGACGAAGTCCTGCTGATGGGGACGCGCGAGCGCTTGAAGCAATTGATTGACCGCGGGCCGTCACAGCATCCCAATCCGCTGTGGCAGCGATCGCGGCCGCTGGCGTCGAAGTACGAAATCTGGGTGATCGCGAGCGACCTGCAGGCCGCCGCCGGCGTCCTGCCGGGCGGCAGCCCTTTCGACCTGAAGACGCTCACGAAAGGCGTGCGTGAAATGGAGGCGGGCCTCAGCTTCGGAGCCGGCTTCGGGATGCACGCGGTGCTGATCGCGGACGACGCCGCCGCCGCGGAGAAGCTGGAGGCGCGGTTGCGCGCGGAGATGGCCACGCCCAGCGGGCAGCCGGTGCCGCCGCAGTTCGCCGACGCGCTGAAGATCGTTCGCGCGGGCGACCGTCTGACCCTGGACTTCAACTTCGACCTGGGCGCGCTGTTCACCCAAATGGGCGCGGCGCTGGCCGAGGGCCTGAAGCAGGGCTTCGAGCAGGCCTCCCGCGAATCCGAACCGCCGCGCGAGGCGCGACCCTCCAAACCGGGCGTGATCCGCATCCACGGCCTTGACGACGGCGTGAAAGAGATTAAGGTGGAACCAAGGAAGCCATGAAAATTTCGGCGACGCTGCTCGGCCTGGCTGCCGCGATCGCGGCCTGTGCCCAGTCCTATCCCAAGGCCTGGAGTTACGCCGCGCCGGAGACGCGCGCCGTCGCGGGCCTGAACTACCCGGCTGTGGCTGCCTCGCCATTGGGCGCGGCCATCCTGGACGAACTCGACTTCCTGGATCGCGAGTTCCTGACCGGCGCGACGCAGATCCTGATCAGTTCCCGCGACTACCTCACCATGGCCACCGGCCAGTTCCCGGACGCCGCGGTCCGCAAGCTGGGCGCGCTCAAGAAATTGCGGCCGGTGACTTACCGCAACGTCGAGGTGCTGAAGTCGGCGGAGCCGGCGGGAGCCAGCGTGGCGCTGATCTCCGAGCAGATCCTGCTGATCGGCACCTGGGCATCGGTGCAGGCGGCCATCGACCGCTCGGTTTCCATCCGCGGCCGGGAGCCGATCGAACTGCTGGGCCGTGCCGCGCAACTGGCCGAGGGCAGCGACTTCTGGATCATCGCCGAGCGTTTCCCCGACGATCTGGCGGCGCAGTTTCTTCCGCTGGCCGACGGCGCGAAACCGATCACGGCGCTGGAAGCCGCCGTGGTGCTGACCAACGGCATCGCGCTGGAAGCGGCGCTGACCGCCAAGGATGAAGCGGCGGCCGCGCAGTTGCTGCGGAATCTGGAGGAGATCCGCCCGGCGCTGCCGGACGTGGCGCGATCGCTTACGTGGCGGCTGGACGGCGACGCTGTTCGCGTTTCGCTCTCCGTCAACGCCCGGCAACTGGCCTCCGGCCTGCGCGGCGCGACGGAAGTAGCGCAAGCCGCCGAACCGGCCGCCGCGGCGAAGGCGGAGCCCGCCGAGCCCGCCAAGCCGGAGAAACGCGTGATCCGCATCTTCGGCCTGGACGAAGGCACCCGCGAAATCGAACTGCCGCGCAAGCCCTGAAATCGCGCGAATGAGCGATAATTGTGGTTTATGCGCTCCCCAGCTACGTTCTGTCTCGCGATGTGTCTGTCCGCCGCGGCCTTTGCCGCGGACCTGAAGCTCGGCAAGCCCCTGGAACTGGCCAGCCCGGTAACCATCGAGAAGGTGCTCGCCGAACCCGACGCGCTGGTGGGCAAGCAGGTTCAGGTGAAAGGCAAAATCACCGAAGTGTGCCAGATGATGGGCTGCTGGATGGCGCTTCGCGGCGAGTCGGGACAGGTGCTGCGGGTGAAGGTGAACGACGGCGAGATCGTGTTCCCCAAGGACTCCGCCGGCAAGGCCGCCATCGCCGAGGGCAAGCTGACTAAGCGTGAGCTGACACGTGAGCAGGCGGTGGCCGAAGCCAAGCATGAAGCCGAAGAGCAGGGCCGCAAGTTCGACCCCGCCACGGTGAAGGCGGGCAAGACCGTGTACCAGATTCAGGGCTCCGGCGCGGTGATCCTCAACTAGGCCGCCATGACCCGACGATCGCTGGTTCTTTTACTCGTATTGTGCACCGGCCTGGCGGCGCAGCCCGCCCGGCCCAAACCGGCCGCGGCGGCTTCCGGCAAGCCGAAACTGATTGTCGCCATCACAGTGGATCAGTTCCGGGCGGATTACCTGAACCGCTTCCGCGCCGATTACAGCGGCGGCCTGGCCCGCCTGTTGAATCAGGGCGCGGTGTTCACCAATGCCAATTACGCGCACTCACCCACCGTCACCGCCATCGGCCACTCGGTGTTCCTGAGCGGCGCGCCGCCTTCGGTCAGCGGCATCGTGGGCAACGACTGGTATGACCGCGAGTCCGGCAAGCGCGTCCAAAGCATTACCGACGAGGGTGCGCGCATCCTGGGCGGCGAAGGAACCGGGGCATCGCCCCGCCGGATGCTCGTGTCCACGGTGGGCGACGAATTGAAGATGGCGGGCATGCAATCCAAGGTGATCGGCGTGTCGCTGAAGGACCGCAGCGCGATTCTGCCGGCCGGACGCATGGCCAACGCGGCCTACTGGTTCGACGAGAAGTCCGGGAACTTCGTCTCCAGCAACTACTACTTCAGCGAGCTTCCACCCTGGGTGCAGGCGGTGAACAAGGCGCGTCCCGCCGACAAGTACCTGGGCGCGGAATGGAAGTCGATCACCAAGCCGGAGGCGGTGTTCCTGAAGATGCCCGCCGCGCCGGACGCCAAGTTCTATTCGCAGATCGAGGGCTCGCCGTTCGGCAACGACATCGTTTCGCAGTTCGCGCAGAAGGCAATTGTCGAGGAAAAGCTGGGCAAGGGTCCGGGGACCGACATTCTCGCCGTCAGCTTCTCGTCGAACGATTATGTGGGCCATCGCGTCGGCCCGGACGCTCCCGAGGTCCGCGACATCTCCATCCGCACCGACCGGGTGCTGGGCGAGCTGTTCGACTTCATCGATAAGCAGGTGGGTATGGCGAACACCCTCGTCGTCCTCACCGCCGACCACGGGGTCGCGCCGCTGCCGGAAACCCAGAGCCAGCGCAACATGCCGGGCGGGCGAATCGACCCGCGCGTGGCTCGCCGCGCCGTCGAGCTTGCTCTCGAAAGCCGCTTCGGGCTGGACAAGTCAGTAATCCTGGACGGCTCGCCGCATCATTTCTATCTGAATCACGACATGATCGTGGCCCGCAAGCTGACTGTCGCCGACGTGGAAGAAGGCATCGCGCGCGCCCTGCAGACATTTCCGAATGTGAACCGGGTGTACACGCGAAACCAGATCCTGAATAATCAGATCCCCGCGGACGCCATTTCGCGGCGAATTCAGAACGGGTTCCATTCCCGCCGTTCGCCCGACGTGGTGGTGGTCTACGATCCGTATTGGATCTCCGGCACCAGCGGCACCACGCATGGGTCGCCGCATAATTACGATACGCACGTGCCGCTGCTGTTCCTGTCGCCGCTGCTGAAAGCGGGAACCTACGACCGGGCGGTGAGCGTCATGGATGTAGCGCCGACCCTGGCCGTGATGCTGGGCGTCGAAATTCCCAGCGGCTCGGCGGGACGGGTGCTGGAGGAGATCGTCAAAAGATAAGGTTGTGTTACCCTGAACGTTGAATTCACCCGAGGAGTAATCCACGTAAGATGTTGACCAGTTTAGCGATGCGCACGGCATTGGTGTGCGCCCTGACGGTTGTTTCCGGAGTCCCGGCACTGGCGCAGGCGAAAGTTGCGGTGATCAACGGGCAGAAGGCCCTGCTGGATACCGCCGAGATGAAGAAGGCGCAAGCCGACCTGGAAGCCAAGTTCCGGCCCCGTGCCGCGGCACTGGAGAAGGTGCAGCGCGAGCTGCAGGATATCCAGACGCAACTGGAAAATTCCCAGGGCAAGCTGAGTTCCGATGGCGAGGCCGAGCTGCGCAGCCGGGGCCAGCGCCGCCAGCGCGAGGCACAGCGCCTGAGCGAGGACTTGCAGGGCGACGTGGAGCGCGAGCGCAACGAAATCATCGGGCGCGCCGCGCAGCGCATGAACGATATCGTCAAGCGCCTCTCCGAGACCAAGGGCCTGGACCTGGTGGTGGACGTCACCACGACGATTTACTTCAAGCCGGCGCTGGACATCACCGCGGAAGCCACCGCCGAGTACGACAAGGCACATCCCTTGAAGTAGAGGCGGCATGCCGTCCTATCTGGATCATTACGGCGCGGACGAAGGCCGCCGGGCTGCCCGGCGGCGGACGTTGATCCGGATCATCGCCGGGGCGTTGATTGCCGCGCTGATCGGCGTTGTCCTGTATTTCCAGTTCCGCAATTACCGCCAGGAGGCGCTGGTCTCGCAGTTTATCGACCTGCTTCGCGCCAAGGAATACCAGAAGGCTTACGAGCTGTGGGGCTGCACCCAGCAGAACCCCTGCCCCGGCTATAAACCTGAAAAGTTCCTCGAGGATTTCGGACCCTCCAGCTCCTACGCCGACGCCGCCAACGCGCGGATCGACCTGGTGGAAACCTGCGGCAACGGCGTCCTGATCAGCGTCCGCTTCCCCAAGGGCGATCCGCTGGCGCTGTGGGTGGAGGGCGCGTCGCAAACCATTGGGTTCGCGCCGTGGCCGGAGTGCCCCGGCCGCAAATGGCGATTCCGCCAATTCTTCGATCGCCTGTTCGGGCGAGCCTAGTTCCGGGCGGCGTGCGCGAAACGGGGCGCGAACCATAACGGCTGGCCCGACCCCCTCCGCCGCAGCGCCGCAATCGCTTCCAGCTCCAGCAGAGCCGCTTCGTGGTCGGGCTCGAGCTCCAAGGATTGATGCAGTGTCCGCTCCGCCTCGTTCAACTGTCCGAATTCCACCAGCACGAACGCCTTCTCGCGCAGGATCCAGGCGCGCTGGTGCGGCGGCGCCCACGGCCGGATGCCTTCCGCTTTCTCAAAGCAGTTCATCGCTTCGTGCAACCGGCCTTCCTCGATCAGCCACGCTCCCTTGCGAGCCCACAGCAGCGGATGATCGGGCTCCAGATCGAGCGCGCAGTCCAGAAAGTGAAGCGCCGCCTTCTCATCGCCGCGGCGGTCCGCCAGGTTGGCGAGGCAGAAATAAGCGAAGCTGAAGGAGTCGGGCTTCCGCCGCGTGGTCGCGCCGGGGTGATGCCGCAGCCAGCAGCCGAGCTCCTCCTCATCCCACAGCGACAAGGTATACACGCCTTCGGGATCGCGATCCACGGCCTTCCACCGGGCCGGGACGCGGGCCACAAGCTCCAGCAGAACCTTCTCGGCAACCCGCGGATTGCCCGCCGCCAACGCGTCCTGAACCCGGTGCGACCAATTGGCTTCCGGCATCGGCCACCTCCCTCGCATGATTAGTGGCGAGGGTTGGGTCAAATTCTCCCTCAGATTTTGAGCTACGGCTATCCCAAAGGCCTACGGAATCAGAGGGTTCGAATTCCCTGCCCCATGCGGCGCCCGAGCCGCCCCAAAAGAGCATAAGATGGTTCCTGCCCAAATGCTCACGATCCACGCCAAACAGATGCGTGTGCTCGCGGAGGTGAAGCTCCGGATCTTCGAGGACCGGCTGGTCCTTGCCTTGCAAACCATCGAGCCCGCACGATCCGCCGCGGCGGGGGAGGACGGGGTTCGCGCGATCGTGCGCCAGGCGCTGGACGAAGGCGGCGAAGCGGGTATCGAAGCCGAACAGGACATTGCCGCGCTGGCCTTGCTCCTGCTCCGGCACCCCGCCGAGACCGCGCAGGAGATCGCCGGCGCGTGGGGCCGCAAGACCTGGCGCAACCTCGCCATGCCGCCGGATCTGCGAATCGAATTGCTCACGCAACGCGTCACCCGCCCGACAGCTTAGTGAACCGATGGCTACGTTTTTCAATTCCCTCTTCAGCAGGAACCCGGCTAAGGCTCCGGTCGGCGGTTGCCCGCAGCAGAAATGCTCGGTCACTGTCTTTGTGCATGTGCAGGGCAGCGGGATCGGGGGCGTCGACGTCACTCTGCAACCCGGAGGCAAAAAAACCACCAGCGGAGACGGGCTGGCGGAATGGCCGGGGCTGGACCCCGATGTGCTCTACGCCGCCACCGCCGCTTTGTCGCCGGAGGACGCCAAGGATTACCGGATCACGCCTCCTTCCTCACAAAACGCAACCGTGGGCAAGGGCGTCAACCACAAGTTCCAGTTCGAAGTCGAGGCGCTCTCCTTCCCCCGCGTGAAGGTGACCGAGGCGGGAACCGGGACCGCCATCCCCGAAGTCGCCGTGGTGCTGGGCGGCGTGGACCTGGGAGCTACCGGCCGCACCGGAATCACCGAGTTCACACGCGACGCCGCCGGCATCCCCGCCGGCAAGCACGCGGTGCAACTGACCCTCCGTGCCGAGGATCAGAAGCTGTACGAGTTTGTGGCGACGCCCGAGGTCACGGTGGTGGCCAACTCCGGGGCCACCTTCGAGTTCCAGGTCCGCAAGCTGGCGCGGCCGAAGGTGAAGGTCACGCGCGAAGACAATGGCCAGGCGGTCCCCGGAGTGGCGGTCCTGCTCGGCGCCCATGACCTCGGCGTTACCGACGCGCAGGGAATCGCCCAACTGGCGGCGGACGCCAAGGGTATCCCGGCCGCCAACTACGATGTATCACTGGCGTTCCATAAGGACGACGACGACTGGTTCGTCTGGGCGGCGGCCAATCCCAAGGCGGACGTCCAGGCGGGGTCCACGGCAACTTTCGAGTTCAAGGTCAAGCCCGTGGGCCAGATCGAAGTGCTCGTGCAGCGCTATGACGCCAAGGTCTCGCCGGCACGCGCCAAGTTCAAGGTGGACGGACCCACGCCCTCGGCCGGCCTGGCGACGAACGCGCCCTCCGGCACGGAACCCGCCGATACTCAATACGTCCAGAAAGTCGCGCTGGGCGATTACAGCATTCAGTTGGAAGAGCTGCAGGCGCTGCTGGATGCGCAGAAGAGCGGCTCCGGCAGCATTCGCGAGAAGTGGCGGGTGGGGCCGGACAAGACCGGCATCATCAAGCTGAAGGTGGAGCATCGCAAGCCGGCCAAGGCGCAGTTCACGCTGACGAAACTCGACAAGGTGCAGTTCGTCGCGTTCAACATCACGCCACCGGGCACCTACAAGGGCGATCCCGATCCATCCAAGGATTTGGGAATGCGCTGCCTGCTGATGAAGGACGCGGTCGACAAGGCACTCGCGCACGGCAGCGTCGTCCATGACGACGAGGTCCTAAAGATCTTCATGGCGCCCGAATTCTACTTCCGGGGCCTGGATGGGGCGTACCCGGAGGAAATGCTCTCGAGCGTCATGGAGCAGCTGCGGCCGCACGTGCAGAAGAACGCTTTCAAGAACTGGCTCTTCTGCTTCGGAAGCGGAATCGGCTATCTCAAGCACGGCGAATCCACCGTGGACTACGAGCTCGAATACGTCAGCAAGAACTGGACGAAGGTGCGTGTGAAAGACTCACCAGCGGCCAAGGCGTCGGTCTGCGCAAACATTGGCGGGCCCTTCCCCTGGACCGTGCAGCAGGGCTCACACAAGGCGAACGTGTTGTCCGCTGCTCCGATTCCGTCCAGCGACGATTACGAGTTGACCTTGAGCAAACCGATCCCCTTCAAGCCCGGCAACGTGAAACTCACCAAACCAATGCACTTCGAGCTCAAGGTGAAGGACGCCACCCTGGGCGCCATGACCACGGTGAAGGTGGAGCATGGCGCCGATCGCACCAGCATCCTGTCCCGGATTCCCGCGGCGACACCGGCGCCATGGAAGCTGCTGCAGGCAGGCGCCGCGTATGACATTGTCTCCGCGACGGATGCCGGCGGAGGTGAGTATACGATCAGGCTCAAGAGCTCCGGCGTCTTCACGAACGGACCGGTGTATATCGTCGAGCCTGCCGCCACCGAAATCTTCAACGTCGCCTACGTCCTGAAGGGAGGCCCGGAGGGCAGCGGCACCGGACTCCGCGAGTCCATCGTTTACAAGGAAACCACTTCGCACATCGATTACGCGGGCATCAATCCGAACACGTTCTACGATCCCTCAAACGTCGGTCGCAAAATCACGATTCACGGGCAGGCGCAGCGGGTCGTGCTGGCGACGGGCGGCGGCTCCGATCGCCTCGCGCAGGACGCCAATCCCCTTGGAACCGCCTCGGAGGTATCCACAAGCGGGCTCGGCGGCGGGTCCGTGTTTCAAATAGACGGGATCACTTTTGGGCTGGAGGTCTGCAAGGATCACTCCGAAAACAAGCTGTACAAGTTCTACCAGGACCCCAGTTCGAAAGGTTCGCCCTCCGTTCAGATCCATCTGATTCCGTCCTGGGGAATGCAAATCGACTACGGCGCGGTGGTGGGAGTCCCCGGTGTGCTGGTCTTCAACGTCGACGGGCCCGAAGGTTCCGCCGCTGGTAAAGCGAACAGCAGCTCGTTTAAGTGCAAGCACCATCCCGCACAGACCAGCGCGACCCCCCAGAGGTGCCCCCTACCGCATTATGCGTGCTCGGGCAACCATGTCCACGTTCAGAACGCCGGCGGTCCCTGCACCTGGTGCGGCGTGCCCGTCAACACCTTTTCGACTTATAAATGTGATCAGGCCGCGCACTACTTCGATACCGATACGTGTCCTTTGTGCGGAGACACCGGCCTGCCTTATGTAGCGACTTATTGCCCCTCCTGCAACACCGATGAGACGGATCCAAACTGCCCATCCTGCGGCACCGCGACGGTCGACGTGTATCAGTGCACCAGAGCCGTCCATGGCAACCTGAATGGTCCGGGCAACTGCCTCTGCAACAACCCTAAACAGCTCGAGAAGACCGAGTACTACTGCGTGAAACATGAGCAATCGCAGCTAACCGGCGGTCCATGCCCGCACTGCGCGTCGCCGCTGGGAGCTTTTGTTCATAACCTGTCGCCGGATTGGACTGCTCAAGCTCCCTCCGGCGGCGCAACCCCGACTAGCGTAACGGTCACCGGCGATATCCCGGTAATCGATACCCTCAAGCAGAGCACCGCGACCGTCAACGTGACCGCGGATCAAACCGTTTTGTTCGACACCCCGGGGATGATCACCGTGTATCCGGTCATGGATATCCCCGAAGCGGGTTTACATACCTGATCAGTCGCGTCCGAACCCGACCCCCAGCAGCACCTGCACCTGGTCCCGCCGGAACTCCAGCAGGTTCTGCAGTCCTGACACGATGTTGGTCCGGCCCGACCAGCGCACATAGCGCGCCTCCGGCGTGATCACCAGCCAGCCCAGCTTCAAGTCGACGCCCACCCCGCCGGTGACCCCCACATGGGCCGAGCCCTCGGTCTCGAAGCGGTCGGGAATCGTGCGGAACGTCGGCCCAACCACCACAAACGGCTTCACCACCGGGAACGGAGCGCGCAGCTTGGCCATCACGGGAAACTCCCACGAACTCGACCCCTGCTCGGCGCGGGCTGGGGCAAACGTGCGGTACTTCACCGGACGGTAGAGTGCATCTACTTCCAGGCGAATCCAACTCGCGCCGACCTCGAAGAAGGGTCCCACCAGGTAGGGGTTCGACAGGTCGTCAACGTTCGCCCTCCGTTCAATCAGGGTGTCGAGCGCGGACCAGCCGCCCTTGGCGCCCACCGTCCAGGACTGGCTGAACACCGGCGCGGCGACCACGGCGCCAAGCAGGAAAGCCGACAAGATTCGCATGAATCCCTCCTACAGGAGCAGACCCACAAGGCCGGGGAATGGTAACGGCAAGAGGGCATGGCGAATGTGCCTTATCTCACGAGCCCGCGTCTGTGGATGGGAACCGCGACGGTAACGGAGCGGCAGACGTTGTGCTTTACTCTCGCGGGTCACGGTCAGCCGCGAAACGGGAACCGCGACGGTGACGGAGCGGCAGACGCGCCGATTCGTCTGCCGCTCGCTCACTCACGACGGTCAATGACAGCCCATGCACGTAAACCCGCGCCCATGGCACACCGCGCATGTCGTCCGGTCCAGTTTCAACGTCCCACGGCTGTGCTCGTCGATAAACTGCGGGCTGTGATTTGCCGGCTTCAACCGCGCCCCCGCCTCATGACACGTCGCGCAACTGAACGGGACCTCGATTTTGTTATGGCACGTCAGGCAATCCGCCATTGCCGCCGGCTGGGGCTGATCCGCCGTGCGATGGCACGCCAGGCACGCATCTTTCGTATCCAACAATGGGCGAACTTGCTTGCCGTTCGCGCCCAGATACGTGCCGTTATCGATGGCCCGTGCGATTACGCTCGCCGGGTTGCCCATGCTCAGGTGCTTGTCGTGACTGAACTCCTTCAGGAACGCTTTGCGCGGCGACCCCACCTGCCGCGCGTCGGCGTGGCACTTTCCGCAGGATTCCGCTGACGGCAGTAGATTGTCCGCGGCACGCGTGCTCTTCCGCGCCGCCGCGTGACACTCCACACACTTCACGTCCTGATGCCGCGCGTGCGGGAATTCCGCCGCCGCGCACCACGCCGCGCTCAGCAGAAACACCAGCGCCGGCTTCATCGCTTGTAAGCGATCCGCCAGATCTTATTCCCGCCGTCATCGGAGACCAGCAGGCTGCCGTCCGGCATCTCCAGCAGGCCCACCGGCCGGCCCCATACTTCCTTCGATTCCGGATCCGTCATCCACCCGGTAAGGAAGTCCCGCGGCGGACCGGAAGGCTTGCCTTTCTGGAAGGGCACGAACGCCACAGAATAGCCGACCCGCTTGGAGCGGTTCCACGATCCGTGGTAAGCCAGGAACGCTCCGCCCCGGTACTCCGACGGGAACATCCGGCCCTGATAGAAGAGGAAATCGAGCACCGCCGCGTGCGACGGCAGCAGCACGTCGGGAACAATGGTCTTCTTCACCAGCTCCGGCTGCTTGCCCGCGTGCCGCGGATCCTCGTTCGGACCCACGTAAGCGAACGGCCAACCGTAAAAGCCACCCTTCTGCACGCTGGTGAAATAGTCGGGAACCAGATCGTCGCCCAGAAGATCGCGCTCCTGCACCGCTGCCCATAACGTGCTGGTGCCGGGATAAAACCCGATATCAGTAGGATTCCGCGTTCCGGTGGCGAACAGCTCGCGGCCGCTTCCGTCCGGATTCATGACGCTGATCGCCGCGCGAATCTCCGGCTCGCCCGCGTCCACGTTGGACATCGAGCCCACGGTGAGATACAGCTTCTCGCCTTTCGGGTCGAAAGCGATGGAGCGGGTCCAATGACCCTTGCCATAGTCCTTCAGATCCGTGATCAGCTCCCCCGCACCCGCGGTCATGGCCTTCGCATCGTAGCGATAGCGCTTCAAGGCGGTGGTCTCGGCGACATACAGCCAGTCCTTCCAGAATGCGATTCCGTAAGGGCGATCCAGATTCTCCAGCAGCACCTTGCGATCCTTGCCGCCGTTGGTCAGGACAAAGATCTTGCCGTTTTGCGTCGAGTCCGTCACCAGGATCTCGCGGGAGGGACCCAGCAGCATCATGCGCGGACGGCGGAAATCGGTGGCAAACTCCTCGATGGTGAAGCCCGCCGGAGTCTGCAGCCGGGCTCCGTCGGGGCGGGCGACAACGCGCGGCGGATTCACCGCCGACGGCGTTTCAAAAGGCTTGGGCAGTTTGGAAGCCGGCTGCGCGCTCAGTGCGAGCGCGCCGGCGAAAAGCAGCGGGAGTGAGTTCTTCATGCGCTGCTCTCAGTGTATCGCGACGGAAAAACCCGGCCGGGTTGCGGCCGGGTTCGTTTGGATTCTGGAGCCGTTGACCGGGATTGAACCGGTGACCTCGTCCTTACCAAGGACGCGCTCTACCATCTGAGCTACAACGGCGAACTTTCTGGTGGACAGGGAAGGATTCGAACCTTCGTACCTCGCAAGGAGGGGCAGATTTACAGTCTGCTGGCTTTAACCACTCACCCACCTGTCCAGGCGGGACTCCAAACCCGCAGTTTACCACGACCCTCCGGCCGCCTCAAAGCTCTTCACGCGAGGATTCCGCCAGCCGCGCCAGGGTCCGAAGTTGCTTGCGCATCATGATCCAATCCCCGAAGGGCAGGAAGGCGCGGAGCAACCGCCCATACCATCCGGTGGGATACTGCACTCTCAATTTCGCGACCAGCCGCCCCGGAAAGATACGGTAGGTCACCGCCACGTCTCCAAACACCTTAGCCGCGGGCTTGGTGATCCGAATCGTAAGGTGTTCGCCGGGAACGTAGGAAACCAGCCGGAAAATGGTCATCACGGTCTGCCCCGGCCGCAGCTTTTCGACGCCCGGCGTGAGCTTTGGCGGACTCCGCCGGCCCCAGTTGTCGAGCCAGTCGTAGGAGTACGGCGCGACTCGTAACTGGCAGAGCCAACGGAAGATAGCGTCAGGCGGCGCGGCGCAGGGGACGCCTCGGAAGTAGGCGTCCGCCGTGCCGTCCAGCAGGGAGTCGCAGGTATAAGCAAGCTGCTGTTCGGGCGGCGTCACGCCCCAGACCCGAAATCGGGACATAAGACATTGTACCGGTTTCCCGAACGTATCCCGAGCCACACAAGTCTATGTTTCTGAATCGTTTCGCGGACCGTTGGTTCTGGTACTTTTCCGCTTTTTCGAGGCTTGTGCCGGTTAGGTGTTTTCTCCTAGAATGAGGATGGTCTGAATGGCTGTGGTCGGCGCGGACTACGTAGGGATGCTGACCCGGCTGACCCGCTTACGGAGGAGCTAATGAGAAAACATCTACTGAAGGTGATCTTCGCGGGACTGGCGCTGGCAACGGTGCTGCCCGCCAACACGATCCCGCTTCGCGTTTCCTTTGACGGTCTGGATTTCGTCTATGACCCGGAGACGGGGAACATTTGCGATTCGGGCGGCTGCTTCTTTGGCGCCGGCAGCAATGATAGCGTCGACACCCTGAACTTCCGCATCAATGGTATCGTCGTCCCGACGCCCAGCGCCTTGGACCCGCGCATTGACTTGCTGCTGAACGTCGGCGCGCTTCCCTTGAACGGCGTTGCCAACATCAACCCCGCGGTGTTCAATTCGCTCGACATCCTGTTCAACGGCGGCGGGCTGTTCACGGAAATCAACGGCGGCACGGTTAGCATCAGCACCACCTGCGCGGAGGGCGGCACGCTTCCCAATTGCACCAACAACGCCGTCACCATCACCGTTCTCGGCAACTCCGTGAACCTGGCGAGCCTGGGATCGCTGCTTCCGCAGGAGCTGAACAACCTGGGGATTCAGGACAACACCTTCATTCCGGTGGTGCTGACCTTCTCCGGTAACTTCTCCGGCCAGCTCCCGGAGAGCGAGCTCGGCGGCTTCTCCGCCCAGGGCAGCGGCGAGCTGCAGGGCACGGTTCCCGAGGTTCCGGAGCCGATGACCATGGCGTTGATGGGATTTGGTTTGGCCGGCATCGCGCTCCTCCGCCGCCGGACCTCGAAGTAAGCGAATCACACTCCTCCTTGTACAGGCCACCGCTTCGGCGGTGGCCTTTTTGATTTCTGGCCTGTCCCGCCGGAGCCTCCAACAGCGATACGGGGGCGTTTGCCTTAGCTGGCGAATCGCCCTGGGCGGACCCGGGCTCCGTTCACCCTCCACCCCTAACTTCTTGCCTAATCAAACTTTAGCCGTTGGTCCTGGTACTAAACATGCCTCTCGGACCTTGCGCTCCGTAAGGCGTTTCCCGTACGCTGTAAGAGTTCGCCAAACAACAAATTGCAAGCCAAGCCCAGCACGTAAGGCTTTTCACCAGGAGGAACTTTTGAGAAACACAGTCATCAAACTCTTTGTCGCCGGACTGATGGCAACCGCCATGCTCAGCGCCGCGCCGATCCCCGTCCGCGTCTCTTTCGACGGTCTGGATTTCACCTATGACCCCGGCTCGGGGACCATCTGCGACGGAGGGGGTTGCGGCAACCCCACCGATTCCATTGACACCTTGAACTTCCGCATCGATGGAGTTGTCGTGCCAACCCCGAGCGCTACCAATCCCCAAATCAGTATGCTCCTGGTCGTCGGCGCTCTCCCGCTGAACGGCTCGGTGAATATCGGCGCCGGCAGCTTCTTCGACATTTTTTACAACGGTGGAGTGCTGCTCAACAACGTCAATAGCGGCACCGTGAATATCACCACTACCTGCCAGGCGGGCGGATCCGTCCCGGCTTGCACCAATAACCTGGTGACCATCACCGTTCTGGGTCAGTCGGTCAATCTTTCGGCCCTGTTCTCCGATTTCCCGGCCGAGCTGTCAAACATCGCCAACAACACCTTCACCCCGGTGGTGCTGACCTTCTCCGGCAACTTCTCCGGCCTGCTGCCGCAGAGCGAGCTGGGCGGGTTCACCGCGCAGGGCAGCGGTGAGCTGCAGGGCACGGTTCCC
>CAYOQB010000055.1:0-29446 GCA_964406035.1 uncultured Solibacteraceae bacterium
GTGCCGGTGAGCACGTCGATGTTGTTGCGCGCCAGTTGCGCCATGGTTACGTCGATTTCGGTCTTGACCACGTGCTGGACGCGAAATGCCAGGTCCGCCATCGTGATCTTCTCCTTGGCGCGGTATCCGCGGCCGTAGAGAGCCTGAGTATAGTATCCCGAGAGGTTCAGGACGGCTTCCCGGAACGTCTTGCTGGGAATCGTCCCGGTGTTGACGCAAACTCCGCCCACCACCTCGCGCTGTTCCACGCACGCCACACGGCGTCCGCACTTGGCGCCCTGGATCGCGGCCCGCTGGCCTGCCGGTCCGGTGCCGATGACTAGTAGATCGTATTTTTCCATTCGAGAGCCGGCAAACTCTCAGTATACCGGCCGTACGTTTCGATACCTTTTCTAAGCCCTGGCCTAATCCAACGTGCGGCGGAACCGCAATACGCTCATCGACAAAATCGCGACGCCCAATACGCCTAAACCGAGCATCGATGGCCACAGGATCTCCACCCCCGAACCCCGCAGGAAGATCCCGCGCACGATGTCCATGAAGTAGCGCACCGGATTCACCAGCGTCAGGTATTGCACCACCATCGGCATGTTGCGAACCGGGAACGTGAACCCGCTCAGCAGGAAGAACGGCATAAAGAACAGGAACGTGGACATCATCGCCTGCTGCTGCGTCCGCGCCACCGTGGAAATAAACAACCCGGCGCCCAGCGTGGTCAGCAGGAACAGCGCGGTGGAGAAGAACAGCACCAGCAGGTTGCCGCGGAACGGAACATCGAAGATCAGGAGCGCGGCCACCACCACCAGCGCCGTGTCGAAGAACCCGATCAGCGCGAACGGAATGGTCTTGCCCAGCATCAGTTCCAGCGGACGGATGGGCGTCACCATCAACTGCTCCATGGTGCCGATCTCCTTCTCCCGGACAATGGCCATCGCGGTCAGCGACAGCGTGATCAGCGTCACGATGTTCACCACCACGCCCGGCACGAAGTAATCCTTGCTGCGCAGGTCGGGGTTGAACCAGACGCGCGTATCCACCTTCAGGTCCGGCATGTTGGGACGCACCGGCGATCCGGTGTTCAGCGTCTGCGCCGCCAACCGCACCCGCTGCTGATCTCCCAGCGCTTCCCGCGAGTACCGGCCAATCGCCTGCGACGCATAGTTGGCCACGATCGACGCCGTATTCGAGTTCGTGCCGTCCACCAGGATCTGGACCTCGGCGGTGCGGCCGCGGCGCACATCGGCGGCGAAGCCGGGCATCACCCGGATCACCGCGTCCACCTGCTCCCGATCCAGCAGTTCCTGAAACGCCGCGTCGGTCATCGGCGCCGCTACCAGCGCAAAGCGCGGGGATCCGGTGAAGGCGCTCAGCAACTGCCGGCTCTCCTGCGTCCCGTCCAGGTCCATCCAGCCGATTCGCGCCCGCTCCACATCCAGGTTCACCGCGAAGCCGAACACCAACAATTGGACGATGGGCGGGACGAACAGCATCGCCCGCAGCCGCGGCTCCCGCAACACCTGCCGGAATTCCTTCCACACGATCCAGCGAATCCGTTCCCACATTCAAGCCACCTTCTGTTTCAAACGTCGCGTCGCCATCAGGAACACCGCCGCCGCGTACACGGTCAGCAGCGCGATCTGCCCCCACAACAGCTCGATCCCCGAGCCCTTCAGGAAAATGCCCTTGATCACGGTGATGAAGTACTTCGCGGGCACGATATAGGAGATTACCTGGATCACCGCGGGCATGCTCTCCACGGAAAAAATGAAACCGGAGAGCAGGAAGGCCGGCAGGAAGCTGGTGATGGTCCCCATCTGGTAAGCCATTAGCTGCGTGCGGGCGATGGCCGAAATCATCACCCCCCAGCACAACGCTCCGAACAGAAAGATGCCGCTCGACAGCACCAGCAGCAGCACGCTGCCGCGCAGCGGGACGTCGAAGATCACCACGCCGGATACCAGGGTCACCGCCATGTCCACTACGCCCAGCGCGAAGAACGCCGCCAGCTTGCCGAGCACCAGTTCCGACGGCCGCACCGGGGTCGAGAGCAACTGCTCCATCGTGCCGGTCTCCCACTCCCGCGCGATGGTCAGCGAGGTCAGCAGCGAAGCGATGATCATCAGAATCACGGCGACCAGCCCCGGCACGATGAAGTTCTTCGACTTCAGGTCCGGGTTGTACCAGACCCGCACCCGCGGCTCGACGGCGGGCCGGAATTCGCCCGCGCCTCGCGCCTTCTGCGCCTCCGTCCGCAACTCCGCGGTGTAGGCCTGCACCAGCGCTTCCACGTATCCCATCGCGATCGAAGCCGTGTTGGAATCACTGCCGTCGAGCAGCGCCTGCACCCGAGCCTCGCGCCCGGCGCGGAGATCGCCGCCGAAACCCTCCGGAATCACCAGCGCCAGCAAATGCTCGGCGGAGCTGAGCCCGCGGTTCACCTCGTTTGGATTCGCGGCGTACGTCAGGATCTCGAAGTAGCGCGACCCCGCGAAACGCGAGATCAGCTCGCGGCTTTCCGGTGTGCGGTCGCGATCCTCCACGATCATCGGCACGCGGTCCACATCCAGGCTCAGCGCGTAACCGAACAACACCAGCATCATGAGCGGCAGGGCCAGCGCCAGCGCCAGGCTCCGCGAGTCCCGCAAAATGTGCAGGAACTCCTTCCGCGCCACGGCCCGCGTTCTGCGCCAGTTCATTCCGGACTCCTGTCCTCGCGCTCGATCAGCGCCACGAACACGTCTTCCATGCTGGGCTCGATGCGCCGCATCCGCCCCGCGCCGATCCCGGCGCGGTCCAGCGCGGGCGGAATGCGTTCCAGCGCCGCGGCCGGATCGTCCACCACCGCATGCAGGCCGCCGCCGAACACCGCCGTGTCCCGGACCCCTTCCACCCCGGCGAGCACGCTCATCGCGCCGAGCAGATCCTGGGTCTCGATCTCCAGCAGGTGATGGTCCCGCAACTCGCCCTTCAGCTCCGCCGGCGAACCCAGCGCGATCACCCGCCCGCGGTACATCAGCGCCGCGCGATGGCAGTACTCGGCCTCATCCATGTAGTGCGTGGAAACGAAAATCGTATTGCCGGCTTCGGAAAGCTGGTAGATCAAGTCCCAGAAGCCTCGCCGCGCGATCGGATCCACGCCGGAGGTCGGCTCATCCAGGAACAGCACCGGAGGCTGATGCAGGATCGCGCAGCCGAGCGCCAGCCTTTGCTTCCAGCCGCCCGCCAGCAGCCGCGTCATATCGCGGCGCCGGTCCAGCAGCCCCGCCATGCGCAGCGCGAAGTCCTTGCGTTCGGTTCGCCTCTCCAACGGCACGCCGTAGATGCCGGCGAAGAAGTCGATGTTTTCCTCCACCGTCAAGTCGTCGTACAGCGAAAACTTTTGCGACATGTAGCCGATGCTGCGGCGGATCGCCTCGGATTCCAAACCCACCGCGAAGCCATTCACCGAGGCGCTTCCCGAGGTCGGCGTCAGCAAACCGCATAACATGCGGATCACCGTCGACTTGCCCGCGCCGTTGGGTCCCAGAAAACCGAAGATCTCCCCCCGCTGCACCCGCAGCGTCACCTGGTCCACCGCGGTGAAGTCGCCGAACTTCTTCACCAGATTGTCGATCTCCACCGCGAATTCGCTCATGCCGCCTCCTGCTTGCGGATCATGGCGATGAACACGTCCTCCAGGGACGGAACAATTTCGCGGAAGACGGCGTCGCCTCCGGCGGCGTTTCGCACGGCTTCCAGAGTGGTGCGCCGCGGATCGAAGAACAGGTGCAGCTCCGCGCCGGCCGGGTCAGCGCTGACCACGCCCGGCAGGGACCGCAGCACCGCGCCCACCGCGCGCACGTCACTCGCGGATACCGCGTAACAAGGTTCCTCCAGGCTGGACCGCAGCACGTTCGGCGCGTCCACGCGGATCAGCTTGCCACGGTGCATCAGGCCTACGCGATGGCAGCGTTCGGCCTCGTCCAGATATGCCGTCGACACCAGCACCGTCAGCCCGTCGCGAACCAGTTGGTACAGAATGCGCCAGAAGTCGCGCCGCGACACCGGGTCCACGCCGTTGGTCGGCTCGTCCAGAAACAGAATCTCCGGATGGTGCAGCAGGGAGCACATCAGCGCCAGCTTCTGCTTCATGCCGCCGGACAGCTTGGCCGCCTGCCGGCCCCGGAACGGCTCCATGCGGGTCATGCGCAGCAGGTCGGCCATCAGGCGGTCTCGCGCCTCGCCGGTGACGCCGAACAGGTCCGCGTAGAAGATCATGTTCTCTTCCACCGTGAGATCGGGATACATGCCGAAGCGCTGCGCCATGTAGCCGATCCGGTCGCGCACCGCTTCCGGCTCCCGCACCGTGTCGTGCCCGGCCACCGTGGCCTGACCGGAATCCGGGTCCAACAAACCGCACAGCATTCGCAGCGTAGTGGTCTTCCCCGCCCCGTCCGGACCCACCAGCCCGAAGATCTCGCCCTTCTCGATCCGCAGCGTCACGCCGTCCACGGCCTTCACATCGCCGAAACTGCGCGTCAGATCGTTGAGTTCAATCGTGGCCATCCGCTACTCCAGCACGATCTCGGCGTCCACCGGCATGTTGTTCTTCAGCTCCTGGTTGGGATTCGCCACGTCGATCTTAATCCGGTACACCAGCTTCACCCGCTCCTCGCGCGTCTGGATCTGCTTCGGCGTGAACTCCGCCTCCGACGAGATGAAGGAGATGCGGCCGTCGTAAGTTTTTCCGGGATACGAATCGGTGCTGATCTTCACCGCCTGGCCGATCTTGATCCGGCCCAACTCCGCCTGGCCGATGTAGGCTCGCACCCACGGCCGGCTGAGGTCGCCCACCGTGGCCACCGGTGTTCCGGCAGCCAGGATCTCGCCCGGTTCCGCCGATTTCACCAGCACGACTCCGCTGACCGGCGAGACGACGCTCATGTCCTCGAGTTGCGCCGAGGTGATCGCCAGTTGCGCCCGCGCCCGCGCGATCTCCGCCTTGCGCGCCGCCAGTTCCTCCTCCTTGCGCTGCAGCTCGATGCGGTTGGCCTGCGCCAGCTTCAGCGCCGCCTGCGCCCGCGCCAGTTGCGCGCGCGCGGCCTCGATCTGCTCCCGCCGCGGACCTTCCTTCACCAGCGCCAGCCTCTGTTCGGCCTGCTCCAGTTGGGCTCGCGATTGACGATGGCGCGTCTGCGCCTGCTCGAACTGCGCCGTGGATATGTCCTCGTTTTTATACAGGCGCTGCGCCCGTTCCCATTCGCGAGTGGCCCACTCGTGCTGCGACCGCAGGTCGGCCACCGCCGCCTCCGCCTGCTGAATCTCCTGCTTCCGCGCGCCGGCCAGCAGTTCCTCCAGATGCGCCTGCGCCGCGCGCACCTCCGCCGATCGCAATTCGATATCGCCCGCGATGGTGGCGCGCTGGTAGGCGATCCCCGTCTCCAGTTGGCGCAACTGCGATTGCGTCGCCTCCACGCCGGCTTCGTCGCGCAATCGCGCCTCCTGCGTCTGCCGCGGATCGATACGCGCGATCAGGTCGCCGCGCTTCACCGTGTCGCCCTCGCGAACCGTGAGTTCCACCAGCTTCCCGGGAGTCTTGAACGCGATATCGACCTCCGTCAGCTCGATGTTGCCGGACACGGTGAGACGTCCGTCGGCGCTCGCCGTGCGCGTGCTCCAGAACCACACGCCGGCCGCCGCCAGGGCGATCACGGCGATCAGGGGAATGATTTTCTTCATGCTTGCTGCCTCCTTTAGCGGATCGCCGCTCCGGTCGCGGTGGCCAGCGCGATCCTGGCCAGGTTGTAGCTGTACAGCGCCGCGATCTGGTTGTCGCGGGCGCGCTCCAGCCGCGTCTGCGCATCGGTGACTTCCAGCGAATTGGCCACGCCCGCTTCGTAGCGCCGTTGCGCCTGCGCCAGTTCGTTCTGCGCCAGGTCCACGCCTTCCCGCGCCGCGGCAACCTGGGCATCCGCCGATTCCAGTGAATCGAGCGCGGTGCGGACTTCAAATTCGATCTGCTCTTCCAGGTCGCGGGTGCGGATTCGCTCCTGCCGCAGCGCCGCCGCCGTCTCCGCCCGGCGAGCCTCGGTGGCCCCGCCATTGAAGATCGGCACCCGCAGCGAAACTCCCACGGTGTAGGTGGGCCGGTTGTCGTTAATGCCTCGCCCGATGGTTCCGTAATTGCCGAACGCGCCCACGCTGGGCAGACGTTCGGCGTTCGCCGCCTGCACGGAAAGGCGCGCCGCGTCTTCGCGCCCGCGCTGCGCCCGCAACTCCGATCGCTGCGCCCGCGCGGTGTCCAAAGCAGCCCGGATCGGCGAGGGCTCCACCCGCTGGTACTCCATGCGATCCGTCAGCCGCGGCTGCAGATTCAGGTCGGCGCCCATGGTGCGCAGCAGCGACAGCCGGGCGCGCGTCAGCTCGTTCTCCGCGACAATCAGCCGCTGGCGATTGTTGGCGAGCTGCACCTGCGCGCGCGTCACCTCGATGCCGGTTCCCGTTCCCGCTTCCTTGACGCTGCGCGCCTGCTTCAGGATCGCCTCCGCCAGCCCCGCGTTCGCCCGCGCGGTGTCCACCGCCGCTTCCGCGCGCAACGCCGTGGCGTAGGCCCGCGCCACCTGATCGGCCGTCTGCGTGCGAGCCGCTTCCCGCTCCGCTTCGCTCGCCCGCACCGCGGCCCGCGCCGATTGGAACCGCCGGATGCTGGAGAAGTCGAACAGCGACTGCCGCGCGGTGACGCGCGCGTCGAAAACCGTGAACGGCCCGGAGATCGCGTTGGTGCGCAAGCCGGGAATCGGAATGGTGCTGAAATTGATCCCGAACGCTTCCAGGTTCACCGTCTGGTCGCGATACTCGGTGTAAGCCTCCAGGTTGGGCAGCAACGCGGAGCGGCTCTGCGCCCGCCGCGCTTCCGCCAGCCGGACCGCCTCCGCCGCCAGCTCCGCCCGCGCCGCCCCGTCCGGCGCCAGCGCGATGCGGATCGCCTGCTCCAGGCTTAGATCCGCCGAAACCGGCGCCGGCGCGGGTTGCGCGGCCGCCGCCACGCTAAACAAAAGTGCGATCGCAGCGTATCTCATGCTTGCTTCTCCATTTGCTCCACCGGCGCGCGCATCCCGGCGGCGCAGAACGCCACCAGCCGGCTCACGATCCGGCGCGCATCGTTTGCCTGACACAACCCATTGCTCATCGCCGGCATCACCGGCGCGAACACCAGCACGTGCGCCAGCGATCCGACCATGAAATGCAGCCGCCAGAACAACTCCTCCGGCGGCAGTTGCACCCCGCACCGCAGCAGCGCCGGCAGGAATCGCGACTTCACAGCTTCCATGTAGCGCAGGAAAACCCGCTCCAGGAAAGCGCCCGGCGTGGCCATGATCCGGCCCATCAGCGGCGCCAGCCCCGGCTGACTCATCGCCGCCTCCACCACCGGCGCCGCGAAAGCCTCGATCACCTTCTCCAGCGTCAACCCCGCCGCATCGGCTTCGGCCGCATCCAGCATCTCCAGGCGGCGTTGCGTCACCGGCCCGATCCGCCGCTCCAGCACCGCGTCAATCAGCGCGTCCTTGGATTGAAAGTGGTAGTTCACCGCCGCCAGATTCACCTGCGCTTCGGTCGTAATCGCCCGCAACGACGTGTACTCAAAACCGTCCCGTCCGAAGAGCTGTTCGGCTGCGTCCAGGATGCGGGTCTTGGTGTCACTCATACGTTTGTTTTAATTAAACGTTTGAACCAGTCCGAAGTCAAGATAAATTTGTAAGTGGTTGTATAATCAGGAGGTAATGCGATCTCCGGAATCTGCCATCCGCTTGCGCGACCGCTTCCAGGCCAGCCTGGCGGGACGACCGCGCCGCAGGATCGTGTTCCCCGAGGGCCGCGATCCGCGCGTAATCGAGGCCGCGACGCGCCTGGAAGCGTGGCTCCAACCGGTGCTGATTGAGGCGCCGGATGAGCGTTACGGGGACGTTCTGTACCAAAAAAGGGCAGATAAGGGGCTTACAAGGGAGGATGCCGCGCGACTGGCGTCCACGCCTTTGTATCACGCCGCCTTGATGGTGGCAGCGGGCGACGCGGACGGCATGGTGGGGGGCGCGGCCAACACCACGGCCGAAACCGTTCGCGCCGCCATTCACTCCATTGGGTTGGCGCCGGCCGCGACGCTGGTTTCCAGCTACTTCCTGATGTGCGTGCAGGACCGGGAGTTCGGCGCCGACGGGGTGCTGGCGTTCGCCGATTGCGGCATCGTGGTCGACCCCGACGCGGCGCAACTGGCGGAAATCGCGGTTCGTACCGCGCAGTCGTTCCGCTCGGTAACCGAAGTCGAACCCCGTGTGGCGCTGCTGTCATTCTCCACGCGGGGCAGCGCCGATCATCCCTGCATCCACAAAGTGACGGAGGCTCTGCGTCTGGCCCGCCTTCGCGATCCGGAGTTGCTAATCGACGGCGAGTTGCAAGGGGACGCCGCGCTGGTGGCCGGCATCGGCGCATCCAAGGCGCCGGACTCCCCGGTGGCCGGGCGGGCAAACGTGCTCATCTTCCCCAACCTCGACGCGGCCAACATCGCGTATAAACTGGTCGAGCGGCTGGGCGGCGCGGTGGCGCTCGGCCCTATCCTGCAGGGCCTGGCCAAACCCGCCAACGACCTGTCGCGAGGCTGTTCGGCGGATGATATATATAGCGTCGCGCTGCTGACGGCGCTGCAAGCGGAGTCTTAAGTTGCTTCCTTTCCGGCTGATTTACCACGACGGCTACGACCTGAACCTCGGCTCGCACGTGTTTCCGTGCAAGAAGTACCGAATGATTCACGACCGTTTGCTGGCGGAGCAGTTCGCCGAACCGGGAGACATCCAGATCCCGGAAGCGGCCAGCGACGAGGATCTGATGCTGGTGCACGATCCGGGCTGGGTGACACGGTTGAAGAGTGGCACGCTCAGCTACCTGGAGTTGATGAAGCTGGAGATCCCCTATTCGCGCCGCATGATCGAGGGCTTCTGGCTCGCGGCCGGCGGAACCATGCTGGCGGCAAGGAACGCGCTGCGGGACGGCATCGGGTTCAATATCGGCGGCGGCTTCCACCACGCCTTCCCCGGACACGGCGAAGGCTTCTGCGCGATCCACGATGTCGCCGTGGCCATCCGCTGGCTGCAGCGGTCCGGCGCGATCCGCACCGCCATGGTGGTGGACGTGGACGTCCATCACGGCAACGGAACCGCCGGGATTTTCGCCGGCGACACAAGCGTCTTCACGCTCTCCATCCATCAATGGAACAACTACCCGTCGGAAAAGCCGCCCTCCACCGTCGATATCCACCTTCCCGACGGCGTGGAAGACGACGAATACCTGGACAAACTGGGCACCGCGGTAAAGGTGGGTCTGGACGGCTTCCAGCCGGATCTACTGATGTATGTCGCCGGGGCGGACCCGTATTGCCAGGATCAGTTGGGCGGCCTCAACCTGACCTTGGACGGCTTGAAGAACCGGGACCTGCTGGTTTTGGGCCTGGCTCGCGACCGCCGGGTTCCGGCGGTGGTGACACTGGCCGGCGGCTACGCCATCGACGTCAACGACACCGTGACCATTCATGCCAACACCGCCCGCGCGGCAGCCGAGATCCTGCGGCCCCAGGATCGCACCGTAACCCGGACCGCTCCGCTAAGCTGAATCCATGGAAATCCGCTCCATCGAGTCCTTTCTGCCGTACTACGGGAACATCCGAGCGCGCACCCGAAAGCTGGTCCAGTTGATTCCCGGCGGGCAGGTGGAATGGAGGCCGGCAGCCGGACGCTTCAGCCTGGGCGACCTGGCGCGCCACATCGCCGCCGTGGAGCGATATGTGTTCGCCGAAAACGTGCAGGGAAGGCCCAGCCGCTACCCCGGCTGCGGTCCCGAGCTCGGCGCCACGCCGGAAGCGATCCTGGACTTCATGGATCGAGCGCACGCCGAGACGGTGGGGGTCTTCGCCTCGCTGACGGCGGAGCAGTTGAGCGAGAAAGGCCTGACGCCGGACGGATCCAGGGTCACGCTGTGGAAACTGCTGCGCGCCCTGGTGGAGCATGAGGTTCACCACCGCGGGCAGATCTACGTCTACCTGGCCCTGATGGGCATCGAGACGCCGCCGCTGTTCGGGCGGACCGAGCCCGAATTGAGAGCGCTGAGCGCGGGAAACTAACTATGGAAACAATCATCCGCAAGTCCAACGAGGGCCGCTGCTACTGGGTTCTGGGCGACCATTACCGCATGGTTCTGACGGGAGAGGAGACCGGCGGCGCATATGCCCTGGTCGAAATCACCTTGAACGGCCAGCAGGGGCCGCCGCTGCATAGCCATCGCGGCATGAACGAAGGCTTCCTGGTCCTGGAGGGCAGTATCTCCGTCCGGCTGGGCTCCTCCGACGCCATTCTGCGGGCTGGGAGCTTCGCCAACATCCCGGCGGGCCAGCCGCATACCTTTCACAAGATCAGCGCGGAACGGACTCGCATCCTGCTGACCATCGCGCCGGCCGGGTTCGAGAACTTCTTCATCGAGATCGGCACGCCGGCGACGGATGACATCCCGCCCGATCCGGACCCGGCCGTCATGGAAAATATCATGCGGCTGGCGCCGCAATACGGGCTGGATCTGCTGCTTTAGGCGGAGATGGTTTCCGCCGCCGAGAAGGCCGGATCCTGCTCGATCGCGAAGGAAGTGACGATTTCGGCCGTCGGCCGCACCGTGGCCGCCACGGAGCAATACTTCTGGTCGGACAGCTCAATCGCGCGGGCCACCGCCACCGGGTCCAGGCGATCCCCGCGCAGGGTGTGCTTGACCTGAATGCGGCTGTAGCTGCGCGGATACTCCTCCCGCCGCTCGCCGGAGATCTCAATCCGGTAACCGGTGAGCACCTGACGCTTTTTCTTCAGGATGCTGACCACGTCCGCGCCGGTGCATCCGGCGACAGCCAACAGCAAATACTCCATCGGACTGGCGGCGGCTTTCTCCGCCCCGAAGTCGATCACGTGCGCGTGACCGCTGCCCGATACCGCCACAAAACGCTCGTCTCCCGCATAGTTCAGCACCGCTTTGATTTGGTCGGCCATAAGTATCCAGAGTATCGGATGCATTGGTATCCGCCCGCGTAACAGAAACATTCCCGAGTGTTAGCCTTTCCTGGTGGCCCAGATTCGACCCTTTCGCGCCTTGCGGTACTCCGCCTCCGCCGGCGACCCGTCGCTGTTGCTGACGCAGCCCTACGACAAAATCACCCCTGCCATGCGGGAGCGCTATCTGCGGCTCAGCCCGTACAACATGGTCCGGATCATCCTGAATCCGGAGCCGGAGCCCTATGCCGCGGCGGCGCGCCACCTGAACGACTGGATCGCCGCAGGCATCCTGCAGCCTGAGCCGCAGCCCGCCCTGTTCCGATACACGCAGGAATTCGACGATCCCGATTCGGGCGACCGTCTGCTTCGCGAAGGCTTCATCGGGCTGGGCGAGGTGAGCGACTACGCCGAGCAGGTCGTTTTCCGCCATGAGCGTACCCTCACCGGTCCCAAGAAGGACCGGCTGGAACTGCTGCGGCGGACGCGCGCGCACTTTGGCCAGATCTTCATGCTGTATCCAGACCCGGAAGGTGCGGTGGAGCACGAACTCACGACCGCCGGCGGCCCGGACGTGGAGGTCGCCGACGAGTACGGCGCCATTCATCGCCTGTGGCGTGTGACGGATGATACCCGAATCCGCGCCGTGCAGAATCTGATGGCGGAGAAGAAACTCTTGATCGCCGACGGCCATCATCGATACGAAACCGCACTTGCGTTCCGGCAGGAGCATCCGGAACTGAAAGATGCCCGCTGGGTGATGATGACCTTCGTGAACCAATATTCGCCCGGTTTGCGGATCCTGGCGACGCACCGCGTGCTGACCTCGGGGTTCCGCGCGGATTTCGCCGGGTGGCTGCCGAGCCCCTGGACCTGTACCGGCGTCTCGCACGCCGCCAAGCTCAAGGAAAAGATGCAAGCCGGCCGCGAAGCTGCAATTCGCGTCGGGGTGGCCTGGGGCGCCGGCGAATTCCGCCTTCTGGAACGGCCGCGCCTGCCCGGCGAAATGGACGTCCCGGTCCTGCATCAGGAGATCCTGGGTGCGGCGCTGGGAATCACGGAAGAAGCGGTGCGGGAGGAGCAATTTCTCAAGTACGTGCGTGGATTTGAGGCGGCGATCGCGGCTGCCGCATCGGGCGAAGCGGAGGCCGCGTTCCTGCTGAATCCCACGCCGGTGAAACAAATGGCGGAAGTGGCCTATGGCGGCGGCGTGATGCCGCAGAAGTCCACCGATTTCTACCCCAAGCTTTTGAGCGGGTTAACGGTGTATCGTATGGAGCACTGACCTGGAATGCTTGCGGGGAAATGATAGAGTAGTGGCCGTTAGTCGGCCCGTGGAACACTGGGATCACGTGTCCGCGGGTTGGTAGGCGGCGAGGCGCGGCAACGCCTCGAGTGAGACTAGCTGGGGGAGGAAAGCCGGATGAGAGCTTTCATTTCCGTACTCTTGATTTGCGGCTGGGCCGGCGTGGCGCACGGGCAGGATCTCGCCGCGCGCGCCTGGCAGTTGGAGGCGCAGGGCAAATCCGCGGAAGCGCGGGAGCTGCTGCAAAAGGCGGCGGAGGGATCGACGGGCGACGCAGCGGCGCTGCTCGCCTATGCCGAGTTCCTGGACCGCCATCGCGACCCCGCCGCGCGAGCCGCCTATAACAAGCTGGCCGCCGTCTCCACCGATCCCCAGGCGCTGCGGCGCCTGGTGCGACTGGACCTGCTGGCCGGCGATCGCGAAGCCGCCGCCAAACACGCCGCGGATTATCGGGCGGCGGGCGGCAAACTGACGCTACAACCTCCTCCCGCCCCGCCGCCGCCCGGCGCGATCGCGACCATCCCCGGACCACTCCGCTCGTTTGCCCGAATGGCGGCCCTGTCCCCCGATTTGAAACCCGCGGATGTGCTGCCCGCGCTGGCCCGCAACATCGTCACCAACGGCTATCAGGCGGTCTCCAGCACCGAACCGCTGGACCAGACGGAGTACCTGAAGCTGGTGATCCGCTACCTGTCGCAAGCACGCGAGCTGGAGCGGCTGGCCGGAGCCGACAAGGCCATCCGCATCGAAGCCTGCGAGTCGGCGCAGACCGGCGAGTTGCTGCGGGTTCTCGGCTACCGCATGCGCGGCGGCTGCGGCTCGGATGTCGTACTGGAGACGGTGAATGCGTCCCGCGCGTTCCTGACCATCGACAGCGGGTTCCCGCTGGCCGACCTGGAGCAGGCGCTGCGCACCAACCGCCCCTTTGTTCTCGACTACCGCCCGGCGGAGCTTCCGGTGCTTTATACGCCCGATTACTGGACCGGCGGCGCCAAGGATGCGGCGCGGGAAAAAGCTCCCGACCTGGTGGACAGCCTCATCGCCGATCCTTCGCTGTGCCGCCTGTACCTGGCGCTCTCCAAGCTCGACCCCGCCACCGCGGAAGCGTTGAAAGCCTCCATGCCGGTGGCGCGGATCAAGGCGTTCGCCCACGTGCTGGATTTCTACGGCGGTATGTTCCAGATCCGCAACGGGAAGGCGGTAGTACCCGGTGGAGCGCGAGCCGAGAAGGCCTGGACGGAGTTGACGGGCGTCCCTCCGGAACCGGGCGCGGCATTCTTTGAGCGCGTCCTGGCGCGCGATGACGGCTGGCTGGCCAGCTACTTCGACGCGCTGGCGCGGATTCAAGGTCCCACGCGCGAGTACCTCACGGATCCCGATCGGCTGCGGCGCTTTTACGCCGCGATTCGCGGGCGGGTGACCAGCCCCGGTCCGGCGCGCCCAGTGTTCCGGTCCAACACGGACATGATGCTGCTGACAAACCGGCTGCGGATCGGTCCCAACGGTCAGCCTTACGTTCCCGGCGGACTGGAGGTCTGGAAAGCGCTGTTCGCCAACTATCCGCAGGGCAAGCTGGACCAGAAACTGGCCAAGTCCGCGCCGGCCTGGCGCGGCGGTGACGACGTGCTGGAAGCGCTGTTCGGCTTGTCGCGCAAGGCGGTGGACAACGAACCGCTGAAGATTTTCATGGCCCTGAGCGATGTGGAGGCGAACCGCGCCACGCCGCTCGCTCCGGCGACCATCGACCGGCTGGCTCGCGAATACCGGACCTTTGGATCGCAATATGCGATCTTCGCCGAGGTGTCGGCGGTTTCCGACGCGGGCATCCTCGCCTATCTGGATACCGCGAAAGCGCTTGGTCAAGTGCGCGACCTGACGCTGCGCAGCGATGCGCTGGGCGTGATGCAGTCGCTGGTTTCCTTCTGGCAGATCGGCTACCGCCTGGGCGAGATTCCGGCGCGCGAGGCGGACGCCATGCTGATCGCGCTGCTGCAGCCGTTCAAGGCGGTGGACGGTCCCCGGGATGTGTTCGTGGCCGGACGCTCCGGCGTGGAACTGCTGCTGGCCAAGACCAATACGCCAAAGGGAGTGTCCGCGCAGGATCGCATGATCGACCTGCTGGCGGGCACCGCGCTGCCCAACGATTCCGACGCGCACACGCAGATGATGCAGAACATGATCCGCATCTTCGAGGCGCAGCGCCTGGTTTCGCTCGACACGCTGTTTGAACTGGCCAACAACCTGGAGAGCGTGTCCAAGGGCGAGAAGCTCAATCTGCAGTTGGCGCAGAAGCTGGCGGCGCGGATCGCGGAAGTGCAACTGCCGCGCGCGGCTCTGAGCGCCAATGAGCGGAATTCGTTCGCCTACGGCTACTGGACGGAGAAGCACATCGATTCGCAGCGGAAGCTGAACCTGCGGGCGGCGATCGAGCGTGCCGGAGCGGACGCTAACAAGCTGAAGGATCTGGAGGGACTGCTGACTCCGATCCTGCGCGACACGCTGGTGGGCTTGAACTACATCCACTATGCGCCTCCCTCCGCGCAACTGCTGATGACCAACCCGCTGTTCGTTCGCAGCCACGATTTCATTGGAATTCAGGGCGCGAATCAGACCTGGAAGGCGACGGAAGTGTTCGCCAGCGGCTGGCCCGCCAGCGCCGGCGGACGCCTGATCGGCTCCCTGGTCGCGCTGCCGTACGCACTGGCCGAGGCGGAACAGAACTTCCTGATCCCCTCGCGCGAGCAGGCCCTGATCTGGGGCGATCTGGTTCCGCAGATGCTGCAAAGCGCGGTGATTCCGCGCTGGTGGAATGTTTCCCGCGACCAATTGCACTGGATCAACATGCACATGGCGTTTGGCGACAGCCTGCTGGCGGAAGCCGGCGTGGATGAGGAAGCGCGGCGCTCCGTGGTCGCGATTCTGGACAGGTACGCCGCGCCGTCGCGAGTTCGGGCGGTCGAGCGCCTGCTTGAATCGTCAGAGGTCGCCGCGGCGCACGAGCAGGTAACGCCGTCCGAATTGTTCCTGATCGCTTCCGAGACTCTGGCGTCGGCCAAGGCGGGCGATTCCGCCCTCGCCGCGGGAATCCGGAACCTGCGGAGCCAGGCGCCCGATCGCCTGACCTACGCCGCGGTGAGCAAGGCCTTCGGCACACCCAAGCCCACGCTGGCGAACTCCTTCCAGCCGCAGTTGCTGAACCTGCGAACGTTCCCGACCTTGATGGGCTACTCCAGCCGCATCCTGGCGGAGAGCTGGGAGTCCAATCTTCTGTTCTTCGCCGCCCTGGCCGATGAAGTGCAGATGGAGCCGGGTCAGCTCAACGTCATGATCCCGGCTTGGACCGCGCAAACGGTGGAGCAGATTTTCGCCACGCACCTGGAAGACTGGCCGGCGCTGTTGAGGTCCCTGCGCGCGGTCGGCGACAATGTCCGGCAGAAGTCGCGCGCGGCGCAGAGCGCGGAAGCGGCCGGCAATCAGTAGTCCGAACGGAGGAGCAACAGGTTGATCAAGAAACTGGCAGCAACAATCGCACTGCTCGGCGCGGGAGGCGGCGTGGCCTGGCTGGCGGCGCAGGATCGTCCCGTCTTCCGCGTGAAGGTGGACATGGTGGTGCTCAGCTTCACCGTCACCGATTCCAAGGGCCGCTACATCAATAACCTGAAGCCCAAGGATTTCCGGGTGACCGAGGACGGCATCCCGCAGAAGATGGCTACGTTCGCCGAGGGCAACAAGCCTCCGGTGGCGGTGCGCGAGGACGGGTCGACGGAGCCGATCGAACTGGCCTCGTCCGAGAAGGGTCTGGACGGCCGCTCGGACGCCTTCGTGGGCACCAACGTGTTCGTCCTGTTCGATACCTCGAATTACATGTACCGCGGCTTCGTGTACGCTTCGGACGCGATCGCCGATTTCATCCGCGGCTTGGATCGCGCGGATTCGGTGGCGGTGTACACCTACTCGCGCAATCTTTCGCGGGCGGCGCAGTTGTCGCGGGATCGCGGCGATGCCATCGTGGGCCTGCGCAGAGCGGTGGCGGGAGACGATTCGGCCCTGTACAACGCCCTGCTTCTCACCCTGCGCGACGCAGCCAAGGTTCCGGGCCGCAAGGTGGTGATCGTGTTCTCCAACGGTCCCGACAACGCCAGCATGGTGGCGCCCGATGACGTCCGCGCGGTGGCCGAGGACGAGGGCATTCCGATCTACGTCATCTCCACCAACGACGTGAACAAGGATCCGGTGTCGAGCGGAGTATTCCGCCGCATCTCCCAGAGGACCGGCGGACGCAGCTATTTCGCCAAGACCTGGCAGAAGCAGGTGGAGGCGTTCGAATCGATTCGCGAGGACCTGGGGAACTCCTACACCGTGACGTATTATCCGCAAGCCAACCCGAACGAAGGCTTCCGCAAGATCAACGTGGAGATCGTGAGCGACGCCGCCAAGAAGTACCGCGTGAAGGCTCGCCCGGGATACCGCCCGCGGGGCGGATTCTCCAACTGACCGGCTGCATGGGTGGCGTGCGGCCTTGCCTTGGGCTTGCGCCGCATTCCAGGTACAATCAGAGTCAACAATGAAAGTCTCTGTCATTGTGCCCGCGGCGGGCCTGGGCACTCGCATGGGTAAGGAGAAGTCGGGCACCAGCCGCAAGCAGTTCATGCTGCTGGACGGCTCGCCGATTCTGGTGCATACCATCCGCAAGTTCGCGGCCTGCCCTTCGGTAAGCGAGATCGTGGTGGCGCTGCGGCAGGAAGATCAGGACTGGTTCCGCGATCTGCTGGCGCGGGAGCGGATCGCCAAGCCGGTTCGCGTGGTGGAAGGCGGCGATACCCGGCAGCAGTCGGTGGAGAACGCGCTGGCCACTCTGGACGCGGACACGGATCTGGTGGCGGTGCATGACGCGGTGCGGCCGTTCATCGAGCCCGCGCTGGTGGAACACGTGATCGCCACCGCCGCCGAAACCGGCGCCGCGATTGTCGGCATCGTGCCCGTGGACACGGTGAAGAAGATCCACAAGAACAAGGTGCGCGACACCATCCCGCGGGATCACCTGGTGCTGGCGCAGACCCCTCAGGTGTTCCGCTTCCTGCTGCTGAAGCAGGCCTTCGACAAGGCGCGCGCCGATCAGTTCACCGGCACCGACGAATCGAGCCTGGTGGAGCGGCTGGAGAACACCGAAGTGAGCGTGGTGCAAGGCTCCGACCGCAATATCAAGATCACCAAGCCGTCCGACATGGAGCTCGGCAAGATGCTGCTGGCCGAGGAGACGGCGGGGCATAAGGCGTGAGTGAGTTCCGGATCGGGCAGGGCTGGGACACGCATCGCCTGGCGCCCGGACGCGCGCTGATCCTGGGCGGCGTGCGCATCGAAAGCGAGTTCGGCCTGGACGGCCACTCGGACGCGGATATCCTGTCGCATGCGATCACGGACGCGCTGCTGGGCGCGCTCGCGCTGGGCGACATCGGCATGCACTTCCCGGATACCGACGCGCGCTGGAAGGGCGCCGATTCGAAGCAGTTTCTGGCGCACGCAGTGGAACTGGTGCGAGCGGAAGGCTGGGAGATTGTCAATGTCGATTCCAGCGTGCTGCTCGAAAAGCCCAAGCTGAAGGACTATCGCGCGGCTATTCGCGATTGTTTGGCGAACACGATGGGGATGAATGCGGGTGGCGTGTCGGTGAAGTTCAAGACACACGAAAAGGTCGGGCCGGTGGGGGAAGGCAGGTCGGCGGAAGCGCAAGCGGTGGTGCTGCTGCGGAAGTAGTAAGTCAGTAGTCCGTTGTTCGGATTACACAGCGAAGTCTGTTATTGGGAATTGATCAGAACATCGTTGACTTCGCCGCGAAGGCCGCATAGACTGCCCATGATGATGCGCGCGAAACCATTCGCAATAGCCTAAGATGTTCCGGCTGTTCATTCTCGGTTTAGTGATCCTGGGGCACGGGAGCGCACAAAAGCGGCCCATCCCGCAATTCGCTTTTCTGGATGGTTTGCCGGTCGACTTTCAGGTGGACCTGCGGCTGCAAGCTCTGGAAGCTCGCGCGGTTAAGGATGCCGCCGAGGCCGAGGACATGGTGACCGCGGTGTGGGAAGCAGCGGGGGGATTGACGGCTCGCTTCCCCATCTCCTACACGGGTGACCCCCGCCGGGATGTGCGGGAGCGAGCCCAGGCTTTGGCGGCACGCCGCCGCCTCGACGAGCTCTCGGTTCGTCTCCGTGTGGTGAAGCTCCTGTTGCCGCGCCGTCCCGCGGACGCGCTGGCGCACTTCGAACAGATCCCTTCACCGCAACCGCCGCTCGCGTCCTGCGCGCAAACGCTCGCGCCGGAGTTGGGCGAATATTATGCCACCGCCTCCGCCATTTTTAATCAGTCGTTCACGGCGTCGCAGATTTCCAAAGGGGAACATTTCAATTTCCTTCGCCGGCTCGCCGCTGGTGTTTTCCATTGGCGGGCCGCCGGTCCCTTGATGAAGCACCTGGATCTTCTCAGTTTGCCCGCGGCTTTGCGGCAAGAGCTAGCGAGTTCACTCGGCGTGCGGATGCCGATGCTTGCGGGCGCGCCGCGGGATTTCCTGCTGGCGAACACCGCCGACAACCTGGCGAGTCAATTCGAGTCCTGGGCCGCCGGGCCGCTTCCGGCCGCGGCACTCGTGGACGGGTACCGGCGCAGCCTGGAGATGCAGTTGCATGGATCGCTGTGCGCCTCCGACGTGGAAGCGTGGACGTCGGTGGTTCAGAACTATAACGACAAGTTGCGTCCGTTCGCCTCTCAGACGTCGAGTGTGGAATGGGAGCCCCGGAAGGCGAAGCTGGTTCACGCCGACCCGCCGCCCCTGCTGCCCGATACCACGCAGTTTGAGGGAGTGCTGCGGAGCTTGCTGGTGAAGGTCTCCGGAGCGCGTCTTCTGGGTAAACACGCCGAAGGCGTGGACCCGGAAGCGTGGGAGCTCGGGGCGTCCACATTCCTCGCCAGGCTTGCCGATTGGAAACCTTTTTCCAACCCGGATGCGCGACAAAGGGCAGCCGTGTTACTGCGGCAAGACATGTTCTACCACTACGTCATCACCCTTCTACCGGATGGTCCGCTGCTGCATCGCGCGGTGGACCGTTATGCGTCAATGCTGGAAAACGATGCCCTGCAGAAGGAGAGTCCGATGGAGTGGCTGGTGCCGGTCCAGCGCCTGATTCGCATGACTCGCTCGCCTGACGCGGAAACGAAACAGGAAATTGCCGACCTGCAGAAACAGGGCAAGATCCTGACGATGATCCTTCCGAAGGACAATCCCGCCGCGATCCTGGAACGGCTTGCGCGATCGCCCAATCCGGTGGTTTCCGCGTATATGCGTTTCGAGAAGATTTCGCCGGGGCGATTCCGCTTGTTCGAGTGAGCGAGCCTACCGTATGCCCGGCGCGATCATCTGATCCACCCGCCAGGGCCGCGAATCGCGATGCCAGGGATCGCGCATCCGCAGGAAGTTGGCGAGCGTGCGCGAGGGATTCAACCAGCTTCGCAGCAAAATCTTGACAACCCGGTTGTTGCCTTCCAGCTTGGCGATCACGTAGCGGTCCAGCAGATCCTCGCCCAGCATCCAGCTCACCCCGAGGGTTGGCGTGATCACCTGATCCACTAGTCCCTTCTTCTGCTTCGGAGGCATGCCGACGTTGCCGATCGCCGCGTCGCCCAGCGGACCCAGCTCATAGAACACGCTGGTTAGCGTGGCCCAGCCCAGCGCCCGCAGCCGGCTGTGCCAGTACTCGCGGTTCCTGCCGATGACGAGCGCGCGGCCGCGCGGATCGTTTTGCACCTGGATAAAGGCGGTCACCGAGCCCTGCAGCGGGTGTCCGATATAGTTGGCGATGAACGGATCGCCGTCGTCCCAGCCCTGATAGTTGGTCACGGAGCGAAACCAGTCCCGGAAGTACGGCCCCTTTAGCTGTTCCCGCGTGAAGGACTGAAAAGCGACGCGGTACCCCTGCTGAATGCCGAGGAAGAAGAACGACTGCGCGATCGCGGCGTTCCAGTTGAACTTCTCCTGCGCCGTGGAAATGGCGAACTTGGAGGAGGAAAACGGCGCCGGCAAGATAGGGGCGGACGCCGCCGGAGCAGCGGCGGGCGCCAGACCGGGCGCGGAAGGGGCCTGTCCCGCGGCGATGGCCACCGCGGCAATGGTAACCAGAAGATCCAAGGGTTCGTTAGTGGCCGTTCGAGGCGGGCGCGGAACCGATCTGCACCAGCGGGAACCGCGCGCCGGGCGGTATCGGCGCCAGCATCTGCTCCTTGCGGTAAATCAGCGTGGAGGTGTTGTAGCTGGCGATCTCAAAGTCATGCCCGTGCGTGATGGCGTCCGTGGGGCAGGCTTCCACGCAATAGCCGCAGAAGATGCACCGCGTGTAATCGATGTTGTAGACCTTAGCGTAGCGTTCCCCGCCTGAGATACGAGCCGTCTCGGTATTTTCCGCGGCCTCGATGTAGATGCACTTGGCCGGGCACGCCGCGGCGCAAAGGAAGCAGGCAACGCACTTTTCCAGGCCGTGTTCATCACGCTCGAGCACATGTACGCCGCGGTAGCGCTCCTGAAACTTGGGGGGCGAATCCGGATAATCCTCGGTGATGGTGGGGTTCAGCATCTCCTTGAAGGTGATGCCCATGCCGGTCGCGATCGCCTTGGCCGCGCCGAACACTCCGCCGATCTTGGACGACATTCGTTCTCCTCGGGAAAGCAGCCCGCGCGGGCCGCCTCAACAACATTTTATCGCGTTTGTGCCTCCGGACCGGAGGCTAATTGCGGGAGCCTCAACCGGACTTCCACTCCGGGGCGGCATCGCCGGGGCGGAACACCTGAACGCCGGCGCGATCGCCCAGCGCCTGCATCTCGGTCTTCGACCATCCGTGCCCTGCGTGCGAGATCTCGCCCGACGGTTCGACCACGAAGAGAGCCGGCACGTATTCAATCCCAAATGCATTACTTGCCGGATAACCCTTTGCGTCCAGCAGAGTTGGGAAGTGAACGCCGAACTTCTGGTTGAATGCCCGAGTGGTGTTGCCATCATCCTGTGAGATACCAACCACGCGCAGCGTTTTGGACTTGGCCAGACGGTCCAGGTAAGGAAATGTCAACTGGCAGGTGGGGCAACTGGTCTTGAACAGCGCCACCAGCACCGGACCGTCGGCCAGCAGTTGCTCCAAGGAATGTTCTTTTCCATCCAGGTCCGGCAACTGGAACGCCGGGGCCATGTGTCCGGAAGTCAGCATTCTTAACAGCCTAGTGCACTGGCGGAACGGAAGCAAGTGCCGTATTCCCAGGACAAGTATCCTGTTTTCAGATGCAAGCAAAAGCCTGGGTATTTTCACCCGAAGGGCCGATTGCTTTTGTGAACAGCGTTTGCTAGCCTAATGGTGTTCATAAAATGGGAGTAGCTGAGCGTCACGCCCGCGAAAAAGAAGCCCTGCGAAGCAAGATCCAGGCCGCGGCATCCGAGCTGTTTCTGGAGCTCGGCTACCAGAACGTCTCCATCCGCAAGATCGCCGAGAAGATCGAGTACGCCCCCTCCACTATCTATCTGCATTTCAAGGACAAGCAGGAGCTGCTGGAGAGCATTTGCATCGACACGTTCGCGAAGCTGAACGAATCGATGACGGAGCTGGATCAGCGGGACCTGGCGCCTCTGGAGCGTCTGGAACAGGGCATGCGCTGCTACATCAATTTCGGATTACAGCACCCCCATCATTACCTTGCCACCTTCGGCGTTCCCGCTCGCGACGAGCAGGGCAAGACGATCGAGAGTGAAGCGGTGGGGAACATCGGGCTGCAGTCGTTCTCCCATCTGCAGGCGATCATCGCGCGCTGCATGGATTCGGGGGATATCCGCAAAGGCGACCCCATGGTCACGGCGCAAAGCGTGTGGATGATGATCCACGGCGTCACTGACCTGCTGATCACGCACACCGAATATTCCGGCTTCCCCTGGGCGCCGAAGGATCAACTGGTGGACCTCTCGGTCGCGAACCTGATCCGCGGGCTGCAGTGAACCCGCTCCGGCTCGAATTGTGGAAGCAGCGACTGGGCGCCATTCCCGCGTGGGTCTGGGACCAGGCGGATCTGGAGACGCTGATTCTGGCCGACAACGAGCTGACCGGGATTGCCCCGGAAATCGGGCGATTGAAGCGGCTTCGAACACTCGACCTGGGTCACAACCAGCTTGGCTCGATTCCGGAGAGCCTTGGGGAGCTCGAGAACCTGACCGGCTTCCTCTATCTTCACGACAATCGCCTGGCTGAGCTCCCCGCATCACTGTCGCGCCTGACGCGACTGCGCTACCTCAATATCAGCCAGAATCGTTTCGAGTCGCTTCCGGAGTGCGTCTGTGAAATGCGCGGGCTGGTGGAGTTGAGAGCGGAAGACAATCCGCTTCCGGAACTGCCCGCGAGCATCGGGGATCTGACCCTGCTGCGGGAGCTGCACCTGCGCAACACCCGCATCCGGCGGTTGCCGGATGCCATGGAACGCCTGCGGGAGCTGCGTCACCTGGATTTGCGCGGGACGCCGCTCGAGTACCTGCCTCCGTGCTTGGCCGGGCTGCCACGCCTGGAGAAGCTGGACCTTCGCTGGGTGGAAGGACACGAATTTCCGGAATGGTTGGGCGCTTTGGAATCTCGCGGTTGCCTGGTGTACCGCTGACGATTCAGAGCCGCCACACAAACTCGCCATTCACGATCGTGGCCACCGGCCCGCCACGAAAGTCGTGCCCGTGAAACGGCGAATTACGCGACTTCGAAAACGACTTGTTCACGTCGTAAGTCCACTCGCGTTCCAGCGAGAAGATGGTGACGTCGCCCGGGGCGCCCTCGGCCAGCGTGCCGCGATTCAGCGCAAGAATCCCCGCCGGACCCGTCGTGAACAACTCCACCAGCTTGGCCACCGATATCAGCCCCGGATGCACCAGGTGTTCGAGCGACAGCCCCAGGGCGGTTTCGAGGCCCAAAATGCCGAACGGGCACTTCTCAAACTCCTGCATCTTCTCGCTGCCGGGATGCGGCGCGTGATCGGTGGCGATCGCGCCCACGGTCCCGTCGGCCAGCCCCCGCGCCACTGCTTCCGCGTCGCGCGAGTGGCGCAGCGGCGGCTTCATCTTGTAATTCGAATCGTACGGCTTCATCTCGCAATCGTGCAGCGCGAAATGATGCGGCGTCGCCTCGCAAGTCACCGCCAGGCCGCGCTGCCGGGCAAAGCGGACCATGGCAACGGAATGGCGCGCCGAGATGTGCGCGACATGGTATCGCGCCCCGGTCAGCTCCGCCAGCAAAAGGTCGCGCGCCACCATCACGTCCTCTGACGCCGAGGGGATGCCGCGCAGTCCGAGTCTCGTACTCACCTGGCCCTCGTGCATGTCGCCGCCCGCGCTCAGGTGCAGATCCTCGCAATGATTGATCACCGGGAGCCCAAAGCCGCTGGCGTACTCCATGGCGCGGCGCATCACGCGCGCGTTCATCACGGGCTTGCCGTCGTCGGAAATGGCGACGATCCCCGCCTGCTTCATGCTGCCAATGGCGGCCAGCTCCTCGCCCAGCGAGCCCTTGGTGATCGCGCCGATGGGGAAGACATTGACGCAAGCCAGGCGGCTGGCGCGCTCCACGATGTAGCTGGTAACGGTGGCGTTGTCGTTCACCGGGGAGGTGTTGGGCATCGGGCAGATGGATGTGAAGCCGCCCGCGGCCGCCGCGCGAGCCCCGCTCTCGATGGTCTCGGCGTGCTCGAAGCCCGGCTCCCGCAGGTGCACGTGCATGTCAATGAAGCCCGGCGCGACAATCAGCCCGCCGGCATCGAACACCTCCGCGCCCGTGCGATCGAGGTCGCGGCCCACGGCAACGATGCGCCCGTCCACGATCGCCACGTCGGCAACTCCGTCGAGCCTCGACAGCGGGTCGATCACCCGGCCGTTCGCGATCACCAGGCGGCTCATGCGGCGGCTCCGTTGGTCAGCACCCGCTCCAGCACGGCCATGCGCACCGCGATCCCGTTCTCCACCTGGTTCAGGATCACGGAACGCTGCGAGTCCGCGACTTCGGATGCGATCTCCCGGCCGCGGTTGATGGGACCCGGGTGCATCACGATCGCGTTCGGCTTCGCCAGCTTCAGATGCTCCAGGCGCAAGCCGTAGAACTTGAAGTACTCGCTGCCGGGGTACGCCGCCTCATGCATTCGCTCCAACTGGACGCGCAGCATCATGATCACGTCGGCGTCGCGAATGGCTTCGGCCAGATGCGTGGTCAGCGTGACGCCCGGCGCCAGCCGCCCGATTTCCTGCGGCAGCAGCGGGGCGGGGCCGCAGAGCACGATCTCCGCGCCGAACTTGGACAGCAGGTACAGGTTGGACCGGGCGACGCGGCTGTGGGCGATGTCGCCGATGATCGCCACCCGAAGCCCTTCGAGCGAGGGCACATGATCGAGAATCGTGCGCGCGTCCAGCAGCGCCTGCGTGGGGTGCTCATGCGTGCCGTCGCCCGCGTTGATGATCGGCGTCGGCAGGTAGCGCGCCAGGAAATGCGGCGCTCCGGACGCCGAATGGCGCATGATGATGGCGTGCGGATGCATCGCGGCCAGCGTATTCAGCGTGTCCACCAGGGATTCGCCCTTTTCCACGCTGGACGCCTGAGCGGTAATGGAGATCGCATCCGCGCCCAGGCGCCGCGCCGCGATCTCGAAGCTGGTGCGGGTACGCGTGGAAGCCTCGAAGAACAGGTTCACCACCATCTTGCCCTTCAGCACGTCCAGACGCGAGAAGCTGGCGCGCTGCACCGCCTGGAAGTCGCGGGCGCGGTCGAGCACGGCCTGGATTTCCCCGCGATCCAGATCCTCGATGCCCAGCAATCCAGCCTTCATGCTCACGCGGCTTCGGGCTCGCCGGCTTTCTCGCAGAGCAGCACGCGCTCCGCGCCGTCGACCTCCTGAAACTTCACTTCTACAATCTCGATCGCGGTGGTCTGCACGGTGCGGCCCACGAAACTGGCCTCGATCGGCAGTTCGCGATGCCCCCGGTCGATCAGCACCAGCAGCCGGACGCGCGCCGGACGCCCCAGCTCAAACAGCGCGTCGAGCGCGGCCCGAACCGTGCGGCCGGTGTACAGCACGTCGTCCATCAGAATGATGTCGCGGCCCTTCACGTCGAAGCTGATTTCCGTCGCGTTCAGCACCGGCTGAATGCCTACCGTGGAGAGGTCGTCGCGGTACAGGTTGATGTCCAGGATGCCGACGGGAATCTCGCGGGACTCCAGGTCCTGGATCTTGCGGCTCAGACGCTGCGCCATGGGAACGCCGCGGCGGCGGATGCCGATGAAAGCAAGCTGGTCCAGATCGCCGGTCCGTTCGAGCACTTCGTGCGCCAGCCGGACCAGGGTGCGGTCGATCTCGGAGGCGCTCATCAACTGCGACTTCACACGCGTGACGGGCATAAACGCAACAGCGTAACACAGTCGCCCTTCAGAACATTTTCAGGCGGTCTTTCAACTTGCGCGCCAGCTTCTCGATTTCCTCGGATTTCCGGATCGCGCCCAGCGACATTACAAAGCGGTCGTTCTTCTCCAGTTCCTGCTCGATTTCGCCGGCCAGCCGCTTGATGTTCTTCAAGTCGTCCAAGGCCTTGCCGTGTTCGGATTTCAGGATCTCGTCTTTCTGGCTCTTGCCGCTGGGCAGGCGGACATCGTCATCGGGGAACGGATTGCGAGGCTCGCCCGGCCGGGGGCGCACCTGCGCGGCGGACGCGCCGGCCAGCCCCAACGCCACCCAAAATCGGCGGGAAACGCTCATCTGCTTTCATCATCGCATGGGATAATAGCGGTTTCCATGCGTTCGCCCCTGCTCCTGCTGCTCCTGTCCCTGCCCCTGCCGGCTCTCGATCTGGAGATCACCTTCCCCGCCCTGGAACGCATTCTGGGAGGGCAGATGTTCACGGTGGAAGGACGGCGCCTGGTTCAGGGCAAGGCCGACAGCAAGTGTCATTTCGGCTGGCTGGACCAGCCCCATATCGCGGCCGAGAACGGCAGGCTGCGCTTTGATACGCGCTTCAGCGGGCGCAACGGAGTCAATTTCCTGGGCGCTTGTGTCGGCCCCGGAGACGAATTCGATGTCACCATCATCGGGACACCTTACGTGAAGGACGGCCTGATAACGCTGAAGGACATCGAAGTGACCAGCGTGAAGGACGGCTTCTATGTCCGGAAGGTGCGCGAGGGGCTGGCGTCGGGCTTCGCAAAGGAGTTCGCTTACTCGCTGCGAACGGACATGGCAAAGCTGCTGGAGGCGGTGCCGCCGGGGCTGCCGGTGAAGAACGAACTGGCGCATTTCGAAGTGGGCCAGATCGAGGTCACCGGCGAGGCGATGAAGATCCGGCTGGATGTCCGGCTGGTGGTGAAGTAACGGGCTCCGGTTACATCCGGTACAGCATCCAATAAACGATCACGCCGGTAACCGAGACGTACAGCCAGATGGGCAGCGTGATCCTCGCGATCCGGCGATGCCGGGCGAAGTCGCCCTTCCAGGCGCGACGCAGCGTCACGATGGCCAGGAACGGCACCGCGGCAGCCAGCACCGTGTGCGAAATCAGAATGGCGAAATACAGCGGGCGCGTCCAGTCCTGCCGCGTGAACTTTACCGAACCGACGTTGTAGTGATAGACGAGGTAGGAGGTCAGGAACAAGACCGAGACGCCCAGCGCCGCGAGCATCACCCGCTTGTGAGCCTCAATCCGCTTGCGCCGGATCAAAGCCAGCCCCACTACCAGCAAAACAGCCGCCGTCGCGTTCAGTGTTGCGTTCACCGCCGGCAGATCCGTCACCGTGATCATAAGAGTTTGCGAATATCCTTGCTGATCTGTTGGATGAAGTCCGGCTCGTCGGAGCGGTAATATCCGCGAATCCGGCCTTCGGTATCCACCAGGGCGAAGCGCGTGGAGTGCTCCAGGTTGCCGGCGACATCGCCGAGCTTGAAGGTGTTGCGCTTCAATTCGTGCAGGGACGCTTGCGGACCGGTCAGGAAATACCAGCGGTCGTCCGCGCGGAACCGCTTGGCATAGGCGGCCAGAACCTCCGGCGTGTCGCGATCCGGGTCCACGGTGAACGATACGAAGCGCAGCTTTTCTTCATCCGGGAACGCCTCTTCCAGCCGCTTCATGTCACTCGACATGCGCGGGCAGGGTCCGGCGCAGTTGGTGAAGATGAAATTCGCGACCCAAACTTTGCCGTCGAGTTCGGCGCTGTTCATGGTGCGATTCCGGGCGTCCGTGAGCGAGAATCGCGTCACCACGCCGTAAGACGGAAGATCCGGCCCGCAGCTGGCAAGCACGATCAGGCAGGCGGCCAGGACGCGTTTAGCTCCGGTCCAGCACCAGGATGGCATAGAGCACCGGCAGGTAAATCACGGATGCGAGAAGCACGTTGCGCGCCTGCATCAGGCTGCGATCGGCCATGATCTTCATGGTGGCGAACACGAACCAGCCACCCAGGAGCACCGCCGCGGCCAGGTACCACGCCCCGGTCATTCCCAAGAATGTGGGCAACAAGGTGACCGGAACCAGCGCCAGCGAGCAGAAGAGCATGCGGCGCGCCGTGGATTCGCCCGACGGCTCCACCACCGGCAGCATGCGAATTCCGGCTCGCGCGTAATCCTCGCGATACAGCCAAGCGATCGCGTAAAAATGCGGGAACTGCCACAGGAACAGAATCGCGAACAATACCCACGCCTGCGCATTCAGCTCGCCCGCGGACGCGGCGAAGCCGATCAGCGGCGGCATCGCGCCGGGTACGGCGCCGATCGTTGTCGAATGCGGCGATCGCCGCTTCAGCGGCGTGTACAGGAACAGATACGTGGCCAGCGTGAACGCCCCCAGCCCCGCGGTCAGCCAGTTGGCGCCGAAGCCGAGCTCCAGAAATCCGGCGATCGAAAGCGCGATGGAGAACGCCAGCGCGGGGCCGGCCTTCAGCCTTCCGGAAGGCAGCGGGCGATCCTGCGTGCGGCGCATCTTCGCGTCGGCTTCTCGCTCATACCACTGGTTCAACGCGGCGGTTCCGGACGCGATCAGCCCGGTTCCCACAATGGTGTGCAGCAACACCCACCAGTCGATGGCTCCCGCCAGGCCGAACCAGAAGCCGACGCCGGTGCTCATCAAAATCAGCCAGGTGATGCGCGGCTTGGTCAGCGCTACATAGTCCTTCATCGCGCCGCCACCGCCTCTCCGTCTCCGGCGCGGAGCCGGGGCGTCACATAGCGAAACACCTGGACCGCGAGAATCACTCCCGCGCCCAGGCTGGCGGCCCCCACCATGGTGTGGCCGGACGTCAGCAGCACCGCCGGAAGGCGGTCCATGGTCTCCGACATGCGCGCCAGCAGTGCGCCAATTCCCAGCATCACCTGAACCAGCATCAGTCCTAGCAAGCCGTGTGCCGCCGTGCGAACCGGCGCGTTCGCGGGCAACTGCGTCATCGCGAACATCCCGCTCATCAGCGCGATGGCGGCGGTGAAGAAACCCCCGATCAGGTGCGGCAGGACTCCCAGGAATTCATGCCGAACGCCAATGCCCAGCACCACCTGCGACCCCAGCAGAAGCACGTTCCACACCGTCAGGGTCCGCAGCGAGGGCCAGCCTTGATCCGGGACCGGAGTCCCTGCTTCCGGCGTGGCTGGCTGGCAGAACACGATCAGAAGAAAAGCGGATAGTGCGTAGATTTGTGCCAGTACGGAATGTAGAATCCGCACCGCGTCGCCGTTGGCGGCGGTCTCACCAGTGAAGGCGGCCAGCAGCAGAATCGCGAGCCCGGCGCCCGCCGCCTTGCGCGCGGCAGCCGATCCGCCCCGAAACGCGAAGAACACCGCAGTCGCTGCGATCGGGACCATGCCCCGCGAAACCACTTTGTGCACCGGAAGAGCCCAGGGAGTCAGCTCCGAAACCACTGCGGCGCCTGCCCCGACGGAAAGCAAAGCCAACACAATCAACAGCTTAGCGACTTGATTCAACCGTCCAGCGTGGCTGTGCATGATGTCGGCGTGATTTGGCGGGCCCAGAGCCAAATTCTAGTATAACGCGAATTTTTCCGGCCACACAAA
>CAYOQB010000056.1:0-2278 GCA_964406035.1 uncultured Solibacteraceae bacterium
GCGCGGCTCCCGGTTGTCTCATCGGGGCCTGAAGGCCCCTGCCGCCTGAAGGCGGCACTACGGGGTTGCTCAGTGCGGATTCAAGTGTGGGTCGAGACTTTGCCTCAACCGGGGCTTGACTTTGCGTCAGAAGCTGGAGCCAGTCAACGTTTGCCGCTTGTACGCTCGCGGCTCCTATTCTTTGTTTGTGGAACGCAGCAGCAGCGCTAGCGGGTCAGGGGGTCCTCGATCCAGGGCGGCGTGGCTTCCATCAGGCGGCCCAATTGGGGCTCGAGTTCTTCCATCCGCTGCTTCATCTCCCAGGCGACCTTGCGGTAGCTGAAATGGCCCTTCACGCCGCTGCGGAGCTTGGAGATGTACTCGGCTTCGGCAAAGTCCATTTTGAAGAGGAAGCGCGATCGCGCGCCGAAAGGGAGCAGGTAATGCGATCCGGGTTCGGGAAGGTCGCGCATGGCGGCCAGCGCGCGCTCCATGGCGGTGGTGTATTCCGCGGTGACGCCGGCCGCAGCGATGGCTTCGGGGGTCTCGAAGCCGAGGCGTCCGGAATAGGCCTGGCGGAACTGCTGGCAACGGCGGTGGCGATGCAGGTCGCGGTACGCACCGATGTCCATAACCATGTCGTACACGTATGCCGCAGAGCGAAACTCGCGAAGCAGGTCGTCGCGCCGGGAGCGGGATCGCAGGGCGGTGTCCACTACTTCATTCCGCCTAGCGACGCTCCAGGAACAGGCGAGCTCGTACAACTCGCGGAAGGGGCGGTCAGTGACGGGATACAGCAATGTGGCCACGATGTCGCAGAGCGTATCGGCGGGCTTCAGCAGGTCCACATCGGGGAGGTCCGGATGGGAAGGAGCGGGCAGATTCTGCGCCGCCCATAGGCGGCGATCGGCGAGGCTTGCGCTCAGGTGATCGTCGGGGTTGACGTACTTCGCGAGGGTGGGCGCGAGAGCTTCGCGGCCGGTTTCCGGATCCCAGACGCAGCCGGGAGGGGCGGCGCAGGCGGCGGCAGCTTCCGCGGCGATGTCGCGGATTTCGGCGTACTCGCTGGCCTTCAGCCGCCGGATCTGTTTTTCGAGCGTGCGGATGCTGGTGACCTGGCCGACGCCGGTGGGAACGCCGAAGAACAGGAGGTAGCGGGCGACATCGAAGGCGCGCGCCGCGAGGTTGCGTTCGTAGGCGTCCTGTTTCATTGCCTCGGGGCGGGGCAACTTTTCTTTCAGGTGCTCGAAGACGCGGCCATGGATCGACTGGTAGGCCGCGATCAGAGCGTCTCCGGTGGCGCGGTAAGCGGCGGCCTGGGTCGTGTCGAATTCCGGCGGGGTGACGAAGCCGGACTTCGAGAAGTCCTGGTAGCGGGAGCTCCTGGCCTGGCCGTCCCACACCTGCTCGTCCTCGATTTCGGTGGCGGCAAGTTCGGAGACGCCCTCGAAGCAGAGGATCACGTGGCCGAGGTCGGCGATGGAGGCATGCCCGTACTGGAAATAGAAGCTGTCGAGAAATTTGGCGGAATCGTGGGTGCGGACCCATTCGATGGAGGAATGGATGGAGTCAGGGGACCGCGAGTAGCGGGCCAGCGCGTACGCCGCTTTTTCGGCGGGCATGGGAGAGACGGCGATTACGCGGGAAGTCGCATCGGGCATGAGGAAACAGCTATTCTAACCGGGAATCGCCACGCCATGAAAATTCGTATCAAACGTTTGTCGCCGGATGCGTTTTTGCCCAGCTACGCTCACGGGCCGGAGGAGGACGCGGGCATGGACCTGCGGTCGATTGAAAGCGTATCGCTGGTTCCGGGCGTGCCGTACGCGGTACAGACGGGACTGTCGATCGAGCTGCCGCCGGGCTTCGAGGCGCAGGTGCGGCCCCGGTCAGGGATGGCGCTAAAGCACGCGATCACGGTGCCGAACTCACCCGGCACGATCGATCCGGCGTACCGGGGGGAAGTGAAAGTGATCCTGCTGAACCTGGGCAAATCGAATTATCAAATTGAGAAAGGCGATCGCATCGCGCAGATGGTGATCGCGCGGTACGAACCGGTGGAACTGGTGGAAGGGGAGCTGTCGGACACGGAGCGGGGCGAGGGCGGATTCGGCTCGAGCGGGCGCTAGAGGGGAGGCGGATACGCTATCCTGAAAGGTCCCGCCATGGAACCCCTGGTCGACCAATTCGGCCGCCTGCACGACAATCTTCGGATCAGCGTAACGGACCGGTGCAACATCCGGTGTTTCTACTGCATGCCGGAGACTGGGGTGAAGTTCCAGCCTCGCGAGGAGATTCT
>CAYOQB010000056.1:2378-16432 GCA_964406035.1 uncultured Solibacteraceae bacterium
AAATTCCTGAAGATCACGCGGCGGGATGACTTCGATCGCGTGATTGACGGCATTCGCACGGCGAGGGAGATGGGCTTCGGGCCGATCAAGATTAATGTTGTGGCGGTGAAGGGGCTCATCGACGAGGATGTGGTTCCGATGGCGCGTTTCGGGCGCGAGAACGGATTTGAGATCCGCTACATCGAGTTCATGCCGCTGGATTCGCAGAACCTGTGGGACCGGAGCCGGGTGCTGCTGGCGGACGATATGGTGCGGATGCTGAGCGAGGAGATCGCGCCGCTGGAGGAAATTCCGGACGCGGATCCGCGGGCACCGGCGACGGAGTACCGATTCACGGACGGCTTCGGGCGGGTTGGATTCATCGCCAGTGTGAGCCGGCCATTCTGCCTGAACTGCAACCGGATCCGGCTGACGTCGGACGGCAAGCTGCGGTACTGCCTGTTCGCCATCGAGGAAACGGATGTGAAGGGCCTGTTGCGCGGGGGAGCCCCGGACGAGCAGATCGCCCGGACAATCCGCGATAATGTTCGGGCAAAGTGGTTGGGGCACGAGATCAACACACAGCGATTCGTGGCTCCGCCGCGACCCATGTATGCAATCGGTGGATAAAGCAAGCTCAATCAAGATTCATGAACTGCATGAACTGGCGCAGTTGAAGCCGGTGGAGCAGTTACAGCGCGAGGTGTGGGGCGACATCGGGGTGATCCCGGCGATGGAGATGGTCGCGGTCGCGGCCGCGGGGGGATGCATTCTGGGAGCTTTTGACGGTCACGAGATGATCGGCTTCAGCTACGGTTTCCCCGGCTTTGAGCACGGGGAAGTATCGCTGCACTCGCACATGACGGCGGTGCTGGAGAAGTATCGCGACTCCAGCGTGGGGCATAAGCTGAAGCTGGTGCAGAAGGCGCGCACCCTTGCTCGCGGGATTCATCGGATCACCTGGACGTTCGACCCGCTGCAAAGCCGCAACGCGCATTTCAATTTTCACAAGCTGGGTGTGATCTGCGACCGCTACTTCGTGAACTTCTACGGCGAGGAAACGGTGCTGTTCCTGGAGGGTGTCGGGACGGACCGGTTCTGGGTGACGTGGCGCTTGGACGAGAGTCCGGCGGTGATCCCGGCGAAGCTGGAGGTAGAGCCGCTGGTGTCGATGAACGGCGCGGGCGAGCCGGTGCGGAGCAGCAAGCCATTTTCCGGGCTGTACCAGTTGATCGAGATCCCGGCGGACGTGAACGAACTGCAGAAGCAGAATCCGGACTGCATCCGGCCGTGGCGGGAAGCAACGCGCTGGGCCTTCGTGGAGGCGCTGAAGGCGGGCTATGTAATTGTGGGATTCCAGGGCCCGCGGGAGCGCGGCCATCATGCGGGCGCGTACGTGCTTCACTCGCCGAACACGCGATAGCGGCGGTCACTGCAAGGGTTGCGGTTGGGCGCCCGGCTTGTCGGGCTCATAGATCCAGAAGGTGCGGCCGGCGAAGTACTCCAGCAGGCGAGCGTCGCGCTCGGGTCCGAGCGAAGTTGCCCACACGATGCGGGAACGGTCGATGTCGGCGGCGTTGTACGCGAATTCGTCGTGGAAGACGTGTCGCGGCGAATAGCGAAGAACCACCAGGTGCTGTCCGGGGGTCGCGAGCAACCGCTGCTCAACCGAGGATCGGCTGCGGGCGAAATGACCCTTCCAATATTTCGTCTGGCTGAAGCGCACGATCTGTAATCCGTCCAGGAGCGCGAAGGCAAGGCAGAACGCAGCCAGCTTTCGGTTCATGCGGGCGAGCCCGAGCGCCGCGACGGGAAGGAACATCGCGGCATAGGGGCCGAAGTAGTGGGGGAAGAAGAACGCGTACATGGTGCTGGCGATCCAGGCGATTAGCCAGGGGATCCAGAGGAGGTGCTCCAGCCCCTTGGCGCCGCGGAGGAAGAAGAACAGCGGGAGCAGCAGCGGCAACCCCAGGAAGAATTTCCAACTGTCGAAGAGGCGTTTGATCGCTTGCCCGGTGAACTTCACGGGATCGAGCAGCAGCGCCTTGTTGGCCTGCTGCCAGAGGTAGTTGTCGCGAAGGGCGGGCGACCGGAAGCTCTCCGGTTGGGGCATGGGCTGCCACAGGAACGTGGCGGGATAGCCGTACTGCTGTTGACCTGCCTGGTAAGGCATGAGAAGCGGATTGCCGGTGACCCTCCAGTTGCAATACGCGGTGAACGCCAACGTGGCGAGGATCACGGCGGCGGCGGGGAGAAGCAGGCTGCGCAGAACGGCGGGCTTGCGCGCGATCCACACGAGCGAGGCGCCGCCGAGGGTCGCGCCCAGCACGGCGGATTCGAAGGGGCGGCACAACCAGCAGATGGACCACCCGGCCGCGGCGAGCAAGGCGTATCGGACATCGAGGGTCCGCAGCAGCCGGGGGATGGATCCGAACAGGAGTCCGCCGCCGATGCCAGCGACGGCGCCGCCCCAGTAACTGTTCAGCCAGGAGGTGGAGACGCCATAGAGAATGCCGCAGAGCAGCGCCGCAGCGGCGGCCCACTCGCGCGGGGCCCAGCCGTAAACGGCCCAAGCGGCAGTGGCGCACATGAGCGCGAAGCTGAGCAGCACGCCCGCCCAGGGATGTCCGAACAGCAGAATGCCGAGGGCGAGCCCGGCGCCCGGGCCGGGCGGATACATGGAAGCGTAGGAGGGTTTCTGAAGCACGTGCGCGACCTCGAAGTGATCGCTCATGGGGTGCGGCGGATTGGCCAGGCGTCCGTTGCGGAGCGTGTCGGCGACGAGCAAGTGCGAGAATTCGTCGTGGACGAAGGGCTGCGGCGGCGGGACGAGCGGCAGCACGGCGAGGCGGATGAGCACGGGGAGCGCGGCCGAGGCAAGGATCACCAGCGGAACACGGGCTGCGAAGCGGCGCCACCACTCCCAGGACCGGATCGTTCTAAGAACGGTAAAGGCGAGCAGGGCGGCGGCGAGCATTTCCAGCAGGCGGAAGCCGCTGAACTCCGCGCCGACCATTTCGAAGAGACTGTTGAATCCGGCGCTGATGCTAGCCATGCACTTCGAGTACGTGAGGGCTGAGGGAAATTCTTTGCAAGCGCAACATTTCGTATCCTAGCAGCTTCGCGCCGGTTGTGCCGCCTAAAATTGCTATGATCCGGGCGGAGATGAACTACGCGCTGGAAAAGGCCGATGAGATCGAAACTGAACTGAAAAGGATCGGACTGTGGAGCAGCGATCCCCTGCCGGAGAGCGCGTACACTTATCGCGGCGCGTTCGCGATGGACACGATGAGCTTCGAGCAATGGCTGCAGTTCATTCTGCTGCCGACGCTGCGGGAGATCGCGGCGGAGGATGGGCGGTTTCCGAAGGCCACCGGATTCGGGCAGCGGGCGATCATCGAATTCGACGGGCTTGATCATGGCGATCTCCTGATCGCGCTGCTGGGCGAGCTGGAAGCGTGGGTGGAGGCGCAGCCTTAAAAGTGCGAAGGGCGGCAGGGGCCCGGATGTGCGGCTTCGGCGAACCTAAAGGCTCGCACCGCCCGGAGGCGGTTCTACCTGGCTGGCTCTCCAAGTTTGCACATGACCAGTAGAACCGCGATTATGTGGCGCGGCCGTTGAGGTGTTCGTCGCCAAGGCAACCTGCTCCTCCCATCTGTCAAGGATGTCCTGGCAACGAACACTTAGAGGGGAACCGCCGCCTGGGGCACGGGCGCCTCGAACAGCGTACCGGGCCCGAGGATCCAATTGGGATCCAAGCGGCGCTTGACGGAGTGCATCGCCTCGAGTTCGGCGTCGGAATACATCAGGTGCAGCAGGTGGGCCTTGCGCTTGCCGAGGCCGTGCTCGGCGGAGACGGTGCCACCGAAGCTGACGGCCTTTTCGGCGAACTCCCACATGGTTTTCTGCGCGAGGTCGAACTGAGCCTGCGTTTCCGGCATCGCGTTCACATGGACGTGGGCGTCGCCGATGTGGCCGTAGATCACGTAGAGGCCGTTCAGCCGCTCCTCCATCACCGCGCGGTAGTAGCGGATCATTTCGCGATTCTTTTCGACGGGCACGGCGTAGTCGGAGCCCACTTTCATGAAGCCGTTGCGGCGCACGCGGTTGTGGACGGATTCGGGCATGGAGTGGCGGAATTTGCGAAAGCGTTCGCGGTCGGCGTCGGAGGCGGCGATCCAGGAATCGGCCAGCAGAGCGCCGCTCGCTTCCAGGCGAAGCTGCCATTGCTCGAACTCGTCGTCGGAGCTGAGCTCATGCTCGATCAGGAGCGCAGCCTCGTGTTTTTCGCCGATGAGGTGGAGCGCGCCGCGATCGCAATATTCGAGCATGCGCAGGCCCGGCACGGGGCGCCAGAGGTCCACGGCGTCGAGGGCGTGGGCGTCGGAAGGGAAGAAGATGACGCCGGTGAGCAGCTCGCCGGGGGCGGGCAGAAGCCGCACTTCGGCCTGGGTGATCACGCCTAGCGTGCCTTCGGAGCCGGAGAAGAGGTCGACCCAATCCATGCCGGGGCGGAGACGGTAGCCGGCGGAGTTCTTGGTGGTGGCGGGCAGCGGCAGCGCGGGGATCTCGAAATCGACGGGCTGGCCGCGACGGACCTGGATGACGCGACCATCGGCGAGCGCGACGCGCAGAGCGATCACGTGGCGTGCGGTGGAGCCGTAGCGAAAGCTGCGCGACCCGCTGGCGTTGGTCGCGATGGCGCCGCCCAGGGAGGCCATCCACTCGGTGGGATCGGGCGCGAAAAACTGACCGGATTCGCGGGCGCGAGCCTGCAGGTCGGCCAGCCGCGCGCCGGGGCCGCAGACAGCCGAGCCGTCGCCTACCTCGATGAAAGTGAGCTTTTCGGTGGAGATGGCCCAGCCGCCCTTGGCGACGGAGCCGCCCGTAAGTCCGGTGAGCCCGCCGACAATGGTCACCGGAGTCGAGGCGGCGTTCGCCTGCTTCAGGATCGCGGCGAGTTCCAATTCATTCTCGGGCTTCCAAAGCTGATCCGCCCAGCCTTTGAAGCCGGAGGCGTCTTCATAATCAATGCGCAAGATATCCCCTCTCCCGATTATAAGTTGCTAGACGCCGAACACCTTCCGCATGTGCTCGCGGGAGGGCTGGACGGCGCGTTCTTCCGGCTTGGGTTCGTTGGGGCGCTCCTCTTCGTCGATCAGCCATCCAGCCCAGCGGGCTTGGCGGATAGCGCTGGCGAGGTCGCCGAGCGGGACGGTTCCCTGGCCGAGCGGAACGGACTTGCGGTCGCGGTAGTCGCGGACGTGGATCCCGGCGATGCGGGTTGCGTGACGCCGCAGGAAGGCGGGAAGGTCGCAGCCCGCGAGCCAGGCGTGACCGCTGTCCCATAGCAGCATCATGTTGTCGGGGTCGGTGCGTTGCAGGAGGCCCTCGATCTCGGCGGAGTTGTTGGCGAACTCGGGCTGGTGGTTGTGATAGGCGATGCGGATGCCCTCGGCGCGGCAGCGCTGTCCCGTTTCATTCAGAAAACGGGCTTTGGCGCGGAGTTGATCTGGGGTGAAGCGGCCATTGGGGGAGAGACCCTTGTGGCTGGTGACGAGGTACTGCGCGCCGACGGATGCCGCGCCGGCCGCGTCGCGGACGATGATGTCGGGTTGGTAAGGCTCCACCAGGCCGTAATGCGCGCCGATCGCGGTCAGGCCGAGATCGGCGAACTTGCGGCGAGCCTCGGCCGGGCGTTTGAACTCGCTGCGCAGGAATCTGATGTTGGTTTCGAATCCGGCAAAATCGAGCTTGCGGATCCGGGCAAGCACGGAAAGAAGGGAAGCGAAGTTGCCTTCCTCGATGTCCCAGGCGTTGGTTTGCACGCCGGGGCGCGGACCTCGCGTTTGCGCCAACGCGAGGCCTGCTCCGCTGATGAGAAGCGTCCGGCGGGAGAGCATCAGAACAGCAGCTTCAAGCCGAACTGGAAGACGCGGGGATCGTCGGCGCCGGTAATGCGGCCGAAGGTTCCCGCGGCGCGGTTTCCATTGGGGTTCTGAAAATTCGCGCGATTAGCGACATTGAACGATTCGGCCCGGAACTGCAGGCGGAAGCGCTCCGTGATCGGGATGTTGCGGAACACCGAGAGATCGAGCGTGGCGGCGCCCGGACCGCGCAGCGAATTGCGTCCGACGTTGCCGAAGGTGCCGACCGTGGCCTGGCGGAAGGCATCGATGTTGAACCAGCGCTGCACGGGATCCACGCCATCGGGCCGGGTGGGATCGCCGATCTGGTCAGCGAACGAATTCGGCATACCGGCAAAGGCGCGATCGGCGCCGCTGGTCACGGTGAAGGGCAGGCCGCTGCGGGCAATGAAGATGCCGTTGATCTGCCAGTCGTTGACGATGGCTTTCACGAAGCCGTTGCCGTTCTCGATCTTGGGGGTGTCGTAGACGAAGGAGATGGTGCCGCGATGGGTGGTGTCGAAATCGCCCACGCCGCGGGACTGCCGGAGGTTGAAGGGGTTCAGCGGCCAGCTTCCGTCGCCTTCCACAGTGCTGGAGGAGTTGTCGATCACCTTCGACCACACGTAGTTGCCGAGGAGCAGCAAGCCGCGGCGCATGCGCTTGCTGACGTTGAACTGCAGCGCGTGGTAATTGGAGGACTGGAAGTTCGAAGCGAACTCCATCGATCCGATGCCGGGATACAAACGCCGGGCATTCACATTAGCCGCCGTGGCGCCGGGGCCGGGGACGGCCGGGTTCAACTGACGCGCCGCGAGGATCTTGACCCCGAGGTTGCCGACGTAGGCCATGGAGGTGAGCAGGTCACCTCCCCACTGCCGTTCGAGAGTCACATTCCAGTTCTGGGTGTAACCGGAACGCGTAGCGGGCTCCAGGGCGCCGCCCGTGACGGGCAGAATGAAGCGATAGTTGGCGAACTGGTCCGGAGTGACGCGAGCCTGCGGGAAGGGATTGCCGCCCGGGAGGTTGGAGTACGGGTTGGCGAAGCTGGCGGGATTGGGGTTGATGATGGTGAGCGCGGCGGGCTGAGTGCTGACTGTGCGCGTGTACAGGGTGAGCGCGGGATCAATATAGAACCAGCCGTATCCGCCGCGAACGATGGTCTTGCCGGCGCCGGTCACGTCGTAGGCGAATCCGAAGCGCGGAGCGAAGTTGTTCCAGTCGCGCTTGAACACCGCTTGCGGAATGCCCTGGTCGCCGGGATACACCAGGCCGCGAGGCGCGTTCGGCGCAACCGTAGACTGCTGCCCGGGCACAAAGCCCACCAGGTTGAACTTCAAGTCGTACGGCGGCAGCCAAGGTTCGTAGCGGATGCCGAGGTTGAGAGTGAGGCGGCGATTCACCTTCCAGTCGTCCTGGAAAAAGAAGTGATACTTCTTCTCGCGCAGATCGTTGGTGCGGCCGGCGTCCTGTTCGGTGCGCTGCGGCAGGCCGAGAAGGAAGTCGGCGAGCGCGAAGCCGGATCCCGGAACCGCGGCCGATCGGGTGCGCGAGCCGTCAAAGAACCAGCTTCCCGGCGTGAACGATGCGTCGAGCGTGAACAGCCGATCCGCCTGCAGATCGAAACCGTACTGCATAGTGTGGCGACCCTTCACCTGCACGAAGGCAAAGTGGTAATCGAATGTGGTGGGAATTTGAATCAGCGCGCCGCCGGAGAACAGGTTGAAGAACCCCGGAATGAAGATGCGGACACCGGGGAACACGCTCAGCGGTCCGCCGCCCAAGGGGACATTCGCTCCGAGGTCCTGCAGGGACTCCAAGCCAGGCGCCTGCGGTTCCTGCGTCCGCGCGAACCGTCCGAAGTTGCCGGTGAAGGTGAATGTGAGATTCGGCGTGAAAACATGAGTGTCGCGAAGGGTCAGCGACTGATTGCGGAAGGTGTTCGCGGCGAAGAATCCCAAGGGGGCGTTGAACGGCCGCTGGAAATCGTAATCGTCGATGAAGTAGCGCCCGCTCAGCCGGTTGCGATCGCTGAACTGATGGTCGATCTTCACCAGATGCTGGTGATCGTCAATGTCGCGGTTCTGGGCGGACACAAACAGGTTGCCGCGGTTGGGCAGCGGAATCCACTTGTTCATCACGGTCAGCGCGAGACGATCCAACTGCGCTTCCGGAATGCGATTGCCGGGGAAGGGCTGGCCTGTCGCCGGGTTGATGATCGCGTTCGGAACATCGGAGAAATCGCCGCGCCGCTGCTGCGCCGTCATCGTCTGAAACGACACCGGACTCGGCGTGGAGCGCTGGATGGTGCCCTGATAGGAGTAGAAGAAAAAGGTCTTATCCTTGATGATCGGCCCGCCGAAAGTTCCGCCGAACTGATTCAGCCTGAAGGGCGGCCGCTCGAGCTGGAAGAAGTTGCGGGCGTTCAGTTTAGTGTTGCGCAGGAATTCGAAGGCGCTTCCATGGAACTGGTTGGTGCCCGATCGCGTGGTCATTTCGATGACCGCGCCCGCGCCTGAGTTGCGCGCGCCGTAGTTGGAGGACTGCACCGTGAACTCCTCCAGGGTGTCGGGGTTGGGCATGATCGGCGCCGATCCGAAGAAGCGGTTGGTATAGTTGCCGCCGTCGAGGCGGAAGTTGTTCTGAGTAGCGCGCAAACCGTTGACAGTCAGGCCGCGATTGTCCTGCTGACCGGCGATCGTGCCGGCATCGGTGAGCTGGGCGCCCGCCGTCAGCGTCACCAGTTGCAGCGGGTTTCGGCCATTCAGCGGCAGCTCCTGCATTTGCCGCGCGGCGACAGTGGTCTGAACCGTCGAGGATTCCGTCTGGACGCTGAGCGCGTCGGCGGTGACCTCCACCGACTCCGTCACCGCGCCGATCTTCAACACCAGCCGCAGCGACAACACCTGGTTGGTCTGCAGATCGATATCGCGGTTGACCAGCTTCTGGAAGCCGTTCGCCGTGACGCTGACTTCATAACGGCCGATGGGCAGCTCCGGGCACTGGAAGATGCCGTCCGCGCCGGTAGTCGCCGCGATCCGGAACTCGGTGCCCATGTTGCGGCACACCACCGAGGCGCCCGCCACCACCGCTTCCGAAGCATCCACGACTGTTCCGCCGATTCGCCCATTTGCCTGAGCCATCAAGCCGGCGGGAAGAAGAAGCACGCCGAACGTCAACCACCTGAAAGTTGTCACCAGAACCCCCTAGGTTCGTTGCAATCTCGTTAAACTGCTTTGATCTTGGATAGCAGTTTGCCGCGGTGGAGTCAAACGAAAGCTGGGGATGGTTTATGATTGGCGCTGGTCTTCATGAGCGCTCCCCTTGCCGGTTCCGCAATCATGCCGCCCGTGTACCGGCAGGTTCGCTGGTGGGTGCTCGCGCTCCTGTTCCTGGTGACGGTGATCAATTTCGTGGATCGCCAGGCGCTATCGATCGTTGCCCCGATCTTGCGAGAAAAGCTGAACCTGAGCGTTCAGGATTACAGCCAGATTGTCGCCGGCTTCGCCTTCGGCATGCTGCTGGGCGAGTTTCCCATGGGCTGGCTGATGGACCGCTTCGGCGTCCGCGTGATTCTGCCCTTCGCGGTGGTGTGGTGGTCCATCGGCAACGGGTTGCACGCGCTGGCAACCAACAAGTGGCAATTCGCGGCGCTGCGTTTCTGGCTGGGGAGCGGCGAATGCGCCAACTTCTCCGGCGGGGTGAAGATTGTACAGCAGTGGTTTCCGCCCAAGGAGCGAGCCTTCGCCGCCGGCGTATTCAACGGCGGAGCGACGATCGGGAGCATCATCGCGCCGCCGCTGCTGGTGCTGATCACGACTCAACTGGGCTGGCAGATGGCGTTCATCCTGCCGAGCGCGTTCGGAGTGCTGTGGGTGCTCGCGTGGCGCGCCGTGTACCGCGAGCCCGAGAAGCATCCGCATCTGAGTTCCGCGGAAGCTGCTTACATCGCGTCCGGCGCGAGCAAGGACGAAACGGAGCCTTCCAACCTGGAACTGCTGCGGCGCAAGGATGTGTGGGCGTTGATGCTGTGCCGCATGATCGCCGGACCGGTGCCGCAGTTCTATCTGTTCTGGCTTCCCGAGTACCTTTATCGCGAGCGGGGCCTGAGCCTGGCGTCGATCGGCTTGTTCGCCTGGATCCCGTTCTTCTTCGGCGATGTGGGCAGCGTGGGCGGCGGCTGGCTGGCGGGCAAGCTGATCCAGCGAGGGTGGACCGTGAGCAGCGCGCGGAAGTTCGTGATGTGGGCCGGGGCCATCTGCTGCCTGTTCGGCTTCGGAGTGACCGCCGCCGGAACGCCGGGTTCGGCAATCGCGCTGATCTGCGTGGTGCTGCTGGGACACTACGCGTTCTCGGCGAACATGTTTGCCCGCGTCTCGGATCTCACGCCTTCCGCCGCGGTCAGCAGGGTGACGGGCCTTACGGGCGTGTCGCAACACATCAGCAACTCCGCATTTCAACTGCTGATCGGGTGGCTGGTGACGTACTTCGGCTACAGCCCCGTGTTCGCCATTACCGCCATCGCGCCTGCTGTCGCGGTGGCGATCCTGTTCGGACTTACCCGCCACCGCCAGGAGTGATGCGATCGAGGATCCGCTGCACTTCCAGGGCGTCGGCGAAGCCGGGAGAAAGCTGCTCGCCTTTTTGCAGCGCATTCAGGAACTCATGCAGCGTCGCGATGAAGGTGTGCTCGTAACCAGCGGGATGGCCGGGCTTCCAGAACTCCGTGGGCGCGATCAAGCGGCGGATGCCGGGCTCCGCATGGTCGGCGAAGAAAAGGGCATTGAAGTCCTCGAGGTCAAAGCGGAGCATCCCGTTCGAGCCTTGGATTTCGAAGAAGTTGCGGTTACGGTAGCCGGTTGCGTATCGCGAGGCTTCCAGAGTTCCGATGCTGCCGTTGGCGAATCGCACGGCGGCTGCGGCCGCGTCGTCGACATCGCGGCCGGCGGCGAAGGTGGCGTGCAGGGCGTGGACCTCCGCGATGGGCCCATTCAGCCACAGCGCGGCGTCGAGCGAATGGCTCATCAGGTCCAGCGCGACTCCACCTCCGGCCACAGCCTTGTCCGTTTTCCAGGAAGCCGCCCGGTTCGGATCGTTGCCCCATTCCTGGAGGTATTGGGCGCGGAAGTGAAACACGCGCCCGACGCGGCCTTCGGTGATCATCTTGCGCGCCAATTGCACCGCCGGCGCCTGACGGTAATTGAACCAGACGCCGTTGGGGACACGCGCGGCGGCGCGGGTCATGCGCTCCGCGTCGGGCAGCGTGGCGGCCAGCGGCTTCTCGACGAAGACAATCTTGCCCGCCTCCGCCGCGGCAATTGCAATCTCAGAGTGATGGGAGTTGGGCAGTGCGATATCGACGATGTCGATATCCGGGCGCGCGATTACCGTGCGCCAGTCGGTGGCGACCTCCCGCCAGCCCCACTGGGCGGCGGCGGCATCGAGCCGGGCGCGATCTCGCGCGCAGAGCACCGCCATCTCCAACTCGTATGGCAAAGAAAAGAAGAACGGCGCCTGACGATAGGCGTTGGAATGAGCGCGGCCCATGAAACCCGCGCCCAGCAGGGCTACTCGCAGTTTCTTCATAGCAGGGGCGCGACCACGCGATCGAGTTCGTCATCGGTCCATTCCGCGATCGCCACTCCGCGATGCAAGGTCCAGCGCTCCTCATGCGTGGTTGCTTCCCCGGGCGCGAGGGTCACCAGAGGTCCGAGCGTTTCGAGTTCCAGCATGTTTTGGTTTGTGAACACCTCGAAGGAGCATCCCAAGTCGGGGTACGGCGCGCCGGCGATTCCGGTGGAGCGTTTGATAAACAATTGGTCACCGAGCAAGTACGCGCCCCAGGTGTGTTCCAGGAAGCCGCCGGTTTTATTGGCGCCGCGCTGCGGGTCCTGTTGCAGCGCGTAGTACTTGCGCAGCAGCCGCCAGCGGGGGTCGGTAAGGTCGGTGTAGGGCCACATCACGAGTGCGCCGTTGGGCAGGAGATCGCGAGGGTGTTCGCCCTTGGGCGGGAACGCCGAGATCGCCCAACCGCCTTGGGCCATTTGCGTGAGAGCCCAGGGGGCGAGCAGCATGGGAGACGATCCGCGATTGGTCACCTGGTGGCGGACCTGCACCGCGGCGCCGCGCATCGTGATCGTCATCTGCTTTTCGAGCCCGCTGGCGGGTTCGACGCCGCCGGTGGCGGTGACGGCATCGGCTTGAACGTCCACGTGCACCGGGGCGGTGTCGTTCACCCAGGTGATCTCGGGAACTTCGGGCGCCACCCACAAGCGGTGGCCGCCGCGGATGCGCGCCGGCGGCGAACCTGGCGGGTCGGGGGCGAAGATCTTGAACAGGTTCGGCCCGTCCACGAAACCGAATCGCATCACCCGCGGGCCGAAGGCGCGGGGCACCACGATGTCGACGACGCCGTTGCCGATCCGCACGCAATCCGGCCAGTGCTCGAAATGGGTTTCCTCCGCGACCAGTTCCTGCATCGCCGCCACTATAGCATCGGGATCGGGTGTACCCTGAAGAACACTGGGAAAGATGGCTACCGCAGCGCAAGTGGATCGGCATCCGCTGTTCATCGGCGGGGAATGGGTGGAAAGCGGGCGTCTGTTCGACGTTCGGCTTCCATTTGACGGAACTCTGGTTGCACAGGTTCACGAGGCGGACGAAGCGCTGCTGGAGCGCGCCATCGCCGCCGCGCGCGAGGGCGCCGCCGCGATGGCCCAGCTCACCAATTTCGAGCGCGCGGAGTTGCTGATGCGCGTGCACGACATCGTGAAGCGGGACCTGGCGGAGTACGGGCGGCTGATTTGCCTGGAAACCGGCAAGCCCATTCGAGAGGCACGGGTGGAGGCCGAACGGTCCCTTCAGACGCTGATTGCGTCTGCGCACGAAGCGCGTCAACTCCACGGCGAGGTGGTTCCGATCGACGCCGCGCCGATCGGCAAGGGCCGCATGGCGATGACCGTGCGAGAGCCGGTGGGCGTCATCGGCGCGATCACGCCTTTCAATGTCCCGATGAATCTTGCGCTGCACAAGATCGGCCCCGCGTTGGCGGCGGGCAACGCCGTGGTTCACAAGCCGGCGGAGAAAACGCCGCTGAGCGCATCGCGGCTGGCGCGAGCCCTGGAAGAGGCGGGCGCACCGCGCGGCGCTTACAACCTGGTGAACGGCTATGGGCCGGTGCTCGGCCCGCGCATGGCGACGCATCCGGGGATCGACATGCTTACGTTCACCGGCAGCGCCGCCGTGGGCAAGTCCCTGAAAGCCGCGGCCGGGATGAAGAAAGTCACCCTGGAGTTGGGCAATAACTCCGCGGCGATCCTGGAACCCGACGCTGACCTCGAGTGGGCAGTCCCGCGCTGTGTCGCGGGCGCATTTGCCCATAGCGGGCAAGTTTGCATCTCGGTGCAGCGGATCTACGTTCACGAGGCGATCGCGGACGCGTTTCTCGATCGCTACCGCGCGGGTGCGGCGGCGATGAAGGTGGGACATCCGCTGGAGGACGCCACCGAGATTTCGTCGCTGATCAACGAAGCCGCCGCCGAGCGTGTTCAGAGCTGGGTGGATGACGCGGTGCGGTCGGGTGCGAAGGTGATCACCGGCGGAACGCGATCGCGCGCGACGATTCCGCCCACGATCGTGACCGGTGTGCCGGACAGCGGACGCCTTTCCTGCGATGAAGTGTTCGGCCCCGTTGTGGTGGTGCACACGTATCGCGATCTGGACGACGCGATCGCGCGAACCAACGCCGGACAGTACGGACTTCAGGCGGGCATTTTCACCAGGGACATCGAGCGGGCGTTCCGCGCGGCGCGTGCGCTGCGATACGGAGGGGTGCTGATCAACGACGTTCCGATGTTTCGTGCCGACCACATGCCGTACGGCGGCGTGAAGGAGAGCGGCACCGGCCGCGAGGGTCCCAAGTATGCAGTCGAAGAGATGAGCGAGCTGAAAATCATCGTATGGAAAGTTTGAGAATGACGCGACGAACCGCCATCGCCGCTCTGGCCGCGGCCGGATCTACCTTGAACGCCGCCGGCGGCGTGAAGCCCGGATGCCAGACCAACGCCTGGAGAATCAATCCGGCGAACTTCGATGAACTGCTGGCGGTGTTGGCGAAGCTGAAGAGCTTCGGCTACGAGGGGTTCGAGACTTCCTTCCGCAACGTGCAGT
>CAYOQB010000056.1:16442-28916 GCA_964406035.1 uncultured Solibacteraceae bacterium
CCGATCCCGCTGGCGCGAAGCAGCAGTTCGCGAAGCTGGGGGTGAAGTTTTTGAACATCCACGTGTTCATGAACGAGTACGACCCGGCGACGCGCATCGCTCCTCCGGATCTGATCGACAGAGTCGCGCGCGGGGGCGCGGCGCTGCAAGCGGAACGGCTGGTGCTCAGCGGCGGACCTTGTGTCGAGAACGGGAAGTTGAATGACGCGGCCGCCGCGGCGAAGGCGAAGGCGTTGAACAAAGCAGGCGAGCTGTGCCGCGGCCTGGGAATTCGCGCGGCGTACCATAATCACGGACCGGAGTTCGCCGCGGGCGGCCAGGAGATGCTCGCGCTGGCTCGCGATACGGATCCGAAGCTGGTGGATTTCGTCATCGACGCCGGGCACGGGATGAGAGCCGGGGGCGACGTGCTCGCGTTTTTCCGCGCGAATCACAAGCGCATCGCCGGAATGCACTTGCGCGACTTCCGGGGCGATGAGCAGTTGCCGCTGGGGCAGGGCTCGTTCGATTATCGGCCGCTGGCCGACGCGATCCGCAAGGCGAAATGGCAAGGCTGGCTGATCAGCGAGGAAGAACGCCTGAATGACGTGAAGCCCGGCGATTCCGCCATCGGGCCGGCGCGCGAATCCATGAAGCGGATCTTTGGAGTGTGAACATGAAACGGCGCGATTTTGTTCGCGCGGCCGCATTCACGGCCGCCTCCTACTCTCGGATTCTGGGCGCGAACGATCGCCTGGGGATGGCGCTGATCGGAACCGGGCGGCGCGGCCGGGAGGTGATGCGAGCGCTGCTCGAAACGCGGCAGGTGGACCTGCTGGGTTTGTGCGACATCTACGACGTGCAACTGGAGCGCGCCCGGCAGATGCTCGGCAAGGCGCAGCACGAGTCCGGAAAGCATGAGGAGATTCTGGCACGTCCCGGCGTGGACGCGGTGCTGATCGCCACCCCCGACCACTGGCATTTGGACATCGCCCTCGACGCGCTGAAGGCTCGCAAGCATGTGCTGCTGGAGAAGCCGGCCGTGCATCAGCATCAGGAGGGCGCGGAGTTGTATCGCGCGGCGAAGTTGAGCGACCGCATGGTGATGGTGGGCACGCAGCAGCGCTCCGGACCTCACTACAAGCGAGCCAAGGAGGAAATCTTCGCCCAGAACAAGCTGGGCAAGATTCTCTTCGTCCGCACGGCGTGGCATGATTTCGGCTGGCAGGCCCGGCAGATTCCGGATGAAGCTAAACCTGCGAATCTCGACTGGGTCCGCTTCCTGGGCAAAACCCCGTACTTCGAGTACAAGAAAGCGCGTTATGATTCCTGGCGCTACTTCCCCGAATACGGCGGCGGCATTCTCTGCGACATCCTGAATCACTGGGCCGATGTCGCGGTGTGGATGATGAACGACACCACGCCGGTGGACGCGGTGGCCACGGGAGGCATTTATCACGCGCGGGACGGGCGCGTGAATCCCGATACGACCAACGCGATCATCCGCTACTCGCAGGGCTGGAACCTGTCGTTTGAGTCAACGGTCTGGCCGCTCGAGAATTCGCGGCCGAGCGTGGAGTTCCTGGGAACGGAAGGCACGCTGGACATCGCGCGCAGCGATTACATCTTCAAGCCCAAGAAGGCGCAGCCGGTGCAGGTGAAGGCCGAAGGTCCGCTGGAACTGGCGCAGGCGCGGAATTTCGTTGATGCCTGCCTGAAGGGCGCGAAGCTCAACTCCGATGTAACCACGGGGCTCGCCGGGCTCCTGCCGTGCCACATGGCTCGCGCCGCTTACTGGACCGGAAAGCGCGTTCGCTACGATGCCGAGCGCAACCAGATCGTGACAAGCTGAGAGGAAGGAAAGATAACGCAAATGTCCACAGTCCTGAACCCTTCTCCGACGGAATCCGCCGGGTCCGAGTCCAAGGTGCGGCCGGCGGTGCTGGTGCGCGCCGCCGATGCCGGCGTCAGCTTCCGGCAGCGATTCACGCCGCAGACCTCCAACCTGCAGTTTCTGAGTTGCGGCGAGTTCACTCTGCCGCCGCGCGGGGAATCGCAGAGCTACTGCCTGCCCCGGCAGGAGAGCCTGCTGTTCCAGTGGGAGGAGTCCTCGATCGTCACTGTGGACGGGAAGTCGTATTCGCTGGCGCAATACGACACGCTGTACATCCCCCGCGGCGCGGAGTTCACGCTGGCCAACCCGGACGCGATCGCCACCGCGAAACTGATCCAGACCTCCGCCCCCGCCGATAACGTTTACCCGGTGCATCACTCGGTGTGGAAGGAGATGTCGCGCCGCGAAGACCGGATCCGCCACCTGAAGGGCAAGGACGTGTTCCTGATGTTCGACGTCGGCGAGCAGGCGGATAAGCTGGTCGCCGGGTACACCTTCTTCCAGCCGTATCAGCGCTCCTGGCCGCCGCACAATCACACCGACCAGGAAGAAGTCTACATCTTCATCAACGGCAAGGGATCGATGGAAGTGTACGAGTCGCCGGAGACGCTCAGCTTCGTGCATAGCGTCGACCGCGGGGACATGGTCACCATCCCCTTCCTGAATTATCATCCGGTGTTCAGCCAAAAGGATCCGCTGGAGTTCATCTGGTGCATTGCCGGCGAACGCTACTGGGTTGGCGACAAGAACAAGGATTTCATGAAGGGCAGCACCGGCCCGATCACCACATAGCAAAGGAACGCATTCGTGCAGCTTTTCATCGACACCGCTCTTATTGATCAGATCAAGACCGCCTGGAGTTGGGGGATTCTGGATGGCGTCACCACCAATCCCACTCACATCGCCAATTCCGGCCGCGATTTCGAGGAGGTGGTGCGCGAGATCTTCACCATCGTCGACGGCCCCATCAGCGTAGAGACCATCAGCCAGGACGCCGAGACCATCATCGAGGAGGCTCGCGCGGTGGCGGCGCTTCACAAGAACGCCGTCGCCAAGATCGGCATTTCGGTGGAGGGGTTGAAAGCCGTCAAGGTGCTCTCCGCCGAAGGCATCAAGACCAACGTCACGCTGTGCTTCAGCCCGCTGCAGGCGTTTGTCGCGGCCAAGAACGGGGCGACGTACATCAGCCCCTTCATCAACCGCAAGGACGTGATCGGCGACGACGGCATGGAGATGATCCGCCAGATCCGGCACATTTACGACAACTACGGCTACAGCACCAAGATCCTGGCGGCGAGCATCCGTACGCCGCGCCAGGTGCTGGATTGCCTGCTGGCTGGAGCGGATGTCGCCACCATGCCGTTCGACATTCTGCAGGCGCTGTATCACCACCCGATGACCGACCAGGGATTGGAAATGTTCTTGAACGATTGGAAACGGGTGCCCCCCACCCGGCTGTTCGATCTGAAGACAGCGAAGTAGTTGCGATACACTCTCCCCAAAGGCGTCAGTCTTGAGCAATCCCGGGGAAGTCACACAGCTTTTGCAGCATCTCCAGGCGGGCGACGAGACCGCCATGGAGAAGCTCGCCCCGCTTGTTTACAGCGAGTTGCGGCGGATCGCCGCCGGATTTCTGCGGCGGGAGCGCTCGGATCATACATTGCAACCCACCGCCCTGGTGCATGAAGCGTACCTGAAGCTGGCGGCGGAATCGGGGCTGTCCCTGGAATCGAAGTCGCATTTCCTCGGCATCGCCGCGCGGGCGATGCGGCAGATCCTGGTGGATCACTCCCGCCGTCACAAAGCGCAGAAGCGCGGCGGCGGCATGAAGATCGAACTGGATGAGAATACGCCCGCGTCGGCCGGCGATCTGCCCGAGATCCTGTCGCTCGACACCGCGCTGAATCAGCTCGCCGAGCTCGATCCACGCAAGTCGGAGGTCATCGAGCTGAAGTACTTCGGCGGGATGACCACGGAGGAGATCTCGGCTCACCTGGGCATCTCCACCGCCACCGTGACCCGCGACTTGCGCATGGCGCAAAGCTGGATCCGGCGGTCGATGCGAGGCGAGGCGGCAGCGGGTGAAGCACCATGACCCCGGAGCGGTTCCGGCAAACGGAGGAAATCTTCCAGGCGGCCCTCGATCTCCCGCCGCCTGAGCGCAAGGCATTCCTGGACGAGAAATGCGCGGGCGATCCGGATCTGCGCGCCGAGATCGAATCCCTTCTGAACGAGACCGGCGCGGACGAAACCTTGCTGGCCGGCGCGGTATTGCGCGCGGCGCAGAGTCTGCACACAACGCAATCCGCCCGCGAGATCGGGCAGCGCATCGGCAACTACCGCCTGATCCGGGAAATCGGCCGCGGCGGGATGGGCGCGGTGTATCAGGCGATCCGCGCGGACGACGAGTTCCTGCAGTCGGTAGCCATCAAGCTGCTACAGCGCGGCCTGGAGAACGATTTTCTGCTGGCGCGCTTCCGCGCCGAGCGGCAGATTCTCGCCACGCTGCAACATCCCAACATCGCGCAGCTCCTGGACGGTGGCACCACCGAGGACGGGCGGCCGTACCTGGTGATCGAGTACATCGAGGGGGAACCGCTGCTGCAGTATTGCCGGAAACGCAATCTCGGCATTGACGAGCGGGTGGAACTCTTCCGCTCAGTGTGCAGCGCGGTTCATTATGCCCACCAGAAACTGGTAATCCATCGCGACATCAAGCCCGGCAACGTTCTGGTGAACGGTGAAGGCGTTCCCAAGCTGCTCGACTTCGGCATCGCCAAGCTGCTGGCGCCGGAGCTGATCGCGGGCGAAATGCCTAAGACGCTGACGGACGTCCGATTGATGACGCCCGGCTACGCCAGTCCGGAGCAGATCCGCGGGGAGATCCTGACCACCGCGACCGACGTGTATTCCCTCGGCGTCCTGCTTTACGAATTGCTCAGCGACCAGCGTCCATTCCCCATCGAGGGGCTGAGCAACCACGAGATCGAAGTCGCCGTCTGCACCACCGAAGCTCGCCCGCCGAGCAGCGCCGCCAGCGATGAGACGTTGCGCCGCCAGATCGGAGGGGAGCTGGACACCATCGTGCTGATGGCGATGCACAAGGACCCGGAGCGCCGTTATCCTTCGGCGCAGGCGTTCGCCGACGACCTGCAGCGGTACCTGAAAGGGGAACCGGTCAGCGCGCGCAAGGATACGCTGTTCTACCGCACCGGCAAGCTCATCCGCCGCAACCGCCTGGCTTCCGCGGCGGTGGCGCTGTTGATTGTCAGCCTGATCGGCGGGATGGCGGCCACGCTGTATCAGGCGCGGCGCGCCGAGCAGCGCTTCGCGCAGGTGCGCAAGCTGGCCAACTCCTTTCTGTTCGATTTTCATGACCGCATCCGCGACCTGCCCGGTTCCACGGAAACTCGCGCTTATGTCCTGCAGCAGGCGGTGCAGTATCTGGACAGCCTGGAAGCCGAGGCGGGCCGCGACCTCAGCCTGAAGCAGGAGCTGGCTGAGGCTTACGTCCGCGTCGGCGACGCTCTCGGTGATCCCCGCGCCGCCAACCTTGGGAAGATCAAGGAGGCGCGGGCCAGCTATGACAAGGCCATTCGCCTGGGATCGGAGGTTTACGCCGCCCTGCCTCGCGATTCCGCCGCCTTGCGCGTCTACAGCGATGCCCTTGCCCGCCGCGGCGATATTCTCTCCAGCACCGGCAAGAGCACGGATGGCCGGGCCGACCTGCTCAAGGCGGTGGAAGTCGCGGAAGAGCTGAACCGCCTGCCGAAACCGTCGGGAAGCGACGTCGCGGTGCTGGTCAGCGCGCTCAACCGAACCGGCGATCACCTTGAGGATCAGAATCCCGAGGAAGCCATGCGGTTGTACCGGCGCGCCGCTCAGCAGATGGAAGACCTGCTCTCGCGGGAACCCCTGGACGCCCACCGGCTCCGCGCGGTGCAGACCTACGACCGGATCGCGCGCGCGGCGCACGCCCTGGGCGATGCCGCCACCAGCATCGCCAGCTACCGCCGCGCTATTCCGATTATCGAGGAACTCTTCCGGCTCCATCCCAACAACACCCGCTATCAGCGCCAGATCTCGATGACCTACGGGATGATGGCCAATTATCTGGGCAATTCCGATTACCTGCACGTCGGACAGCGCGCGGAGATGCTGGCGAATTACCGGAAGTCGCTGGACATCCTGCTGCGGATGCAGCAGGCGGATCCGAACGACCGGCTGATCCAAATGGACGTCGCTCTGCGGCACGAAAAGATCGCTCGCGCTCTTATCGAAACGGATCCCGCCGCCGCGCTCAAGGAAGCCGCGCAATGCGTCGAGATCACCGGGCGGCTGTTTAAGGAAGCGCCGGCGAATCTGCGCTATCGCCGCGCGCACTCCAATTGCAGGGCCGAGTACGCCAAGGTGCAGCTCGCCGCCGGCCAGCCCGCGCAAGCGATCGCCGGCCTCACCGAGTCCCTGGCGGAGCATGAGCAGATGCTGAAGGCCGACCCCGATCACCTCGGATTCGGTGAAGCGGTTCTCTCCGCGAACATGTACCTGTGCAACGCGTACACCGGCCTGAAGCAGTACGCGCGCGCGACATCGCATTGCGAACAGGCGGTGGCGAGCGCGGAGAAGTACATGGCCCAGCGGCCTCGCGATCTGTACTTCATCCGCGATGTCGGCAACACGAATGAAGTCGCGGCGCGCCTCGCCGCCGCCTCGGGGAACCGCGAGCAATCCCGGAGGCACCTTGAGAAGGCGCGCGAGGCCTGGATGCGCTTCCGGTCCATCGCCAAGTCTTCCGTTCTGGGGAAGGAAGGGCTGGAACGCCTGGACACCTCGCCCCTTCAGTTGACGGGGAGGTAGTTGCGGGCCAGCGCGAGAAACCGTTCGAGCTCCGCGGCTTGCCATTCCGGGCTCCGCTCCAGCTCCGTCGCCATTAACTCCGCCGCGCGCGGCGCCATCGCGATCGCCGCTCGCGCGTTCAGGAATAGCGCCCGCAAACGCCGCGCCAGCACATCCTCGATGGTTCGCGCCATCTCGTTGCGCACGGCCCACACCACCTCGCCCTCGCGATACGGCAGGTCCGGATGGAGGCGGTCCGGCCAGTGCTCCAGCAGTTCCATCAGCGCCGAGGCGTCGGAGCCGTAGACCGCCAATGCCCCCAGCGAAGCCGCGTCGTCATGATGCCCGTGAACACGCATCTCCCGCGTCACCGAACCGCGCGCGGGGAGTCCCGCCACCTGCGCCGCGCGGTTCACGCAGTCCTCCGCCATGTGCCGGTAGGTGGTCCACTTGCCGCCCGTGATGGTCACCAGCTCGTTCTCCACCAGGATCGTGTGATCGCGGGACAGCGCGGCGGTGTTCCCGGCGGTCCCCGCCTTCACCAGCGGCCTGACGCCGGCGAAGACACTCAGAATGTCCTGACGGCGCGGAGGGCGCGCCAGATAGCCTCCGGCGGTCTCCAGAATGAACTCGATTTCCTGCTCCAACGCACGCGCCTCCGGTTCCGGCTCGCCGACGGGGGTGTCCGTGGTGCCCACCAGCGTGTGCCCGTGCCAGGGGATCGCGAACAGGACCCGCCCGTCCGGCGTGTGCGGCACCAGAATGGCAGTCTCGCTCTGTAGAAATGAGCCGTCGAACACCAGGTGAGCGCCCTGGCTGGCCGCGATGAGCGGGGCGACCCTCGGGTCGCCCATTCTGCGGATCCCGTCGGCGAACGCGCCCGTCGCGTTCACCGTAACTCGCGACCGGATCTCGATCTCGTCCCCGCTCTCTTCATCCACGGCGATCAATCCGCCCTTGGCCGGAAGCGCGGACGCGCGGACATAGTTCGCCAGCACCGCGCCGCGGTCGGCGGCGGTCATCGCCAAATGGATCAGCAGACGGCTGTCGTCGAACTGCCCGTCGAAGTAAACCACCCCGCCGCGAAGCCCCTCCGGCTTCAGGTTGGGCAGCCGCTCCAGCGTTTCCTCCCGCGACAGCAGGCGCGACGCGCCAAATCCGTACTTGCCGGCCAGCAGGTCGTAGATCTTCAGGCCCATTCCGTAGAATGGACCCTCCCACCAGTCATAGGTCGGGACCACGAAGGCGCGGTCGTGGACCAGGTGCGGCGCATTGCGGCGCAGCAGGCCGCGCTCGCGCAGGGCTTCCACCACCAGCCCGATGTCGCCGCGCTCCAGGTACCGGACGCCGCCGTGAACCAGCTTGGTGCTGCGCGAGGAAGTACCCTTGCCGAAATCACTTTGCTCGATCAGCGCCACCGCGTAGCCGCGCGCGGCCGCATCCAGCGCGACGCCGACTCCCGTGGCGCCGCCTCCGATCACCACGAGGTCCCACGGTTCCTTGCGCCCGCGCAGGCGCGCGATCATCTCCTCGCGATTCACGCCGTTTCCCAGCGCTTCGCCCGCTCGAGCGCCGCCGCCCAGCGGCTTCGCAGCGCCTCTGCCCGGCTCCGCTCCATCCGCGGATCGAAGCGCGCGCCGACGCCCCATTGCGCTTCGATGTCGCCCGCGCCCTTCCAGTAGCCGACGGCGAGGCCGGCGAGATACGCCGCTCCCAGCGCCGTCGTCTCCGGCACCGCGGAGCGGACCACAGGAACACCCAGGATGTCCGCCTGGAACTGCATCAACTTTGCGTTCATGGAAGCGCCGCCGTCCACGCGCAATTCACTGAGCGCGATCCCCGAATCCGCCTGCATCGCGTCCAGGACGTCGGCCACCTGATAAGCGATCCCCTCCAGGGCCGCCCGCGCCAGATGTCCCGCGGTGGAGCCTCGCGTCAGGCCGATGATGGTTCCGCGCGCGTACGGATCCCAATGCGGCGATCCCAGACCGGCGAAGGCCGGCACGAAGTACACGCCCCCGTTGTCCGGCACGCTCTCCGCCAGCGCCTCCACGTCCGCCGCATTCCTGATGATGCCCAGGCCGTCGCGCAGCCACTGCACCACCGCGCCGGCGATAAACACGCTGCCTTCCAGCGCGTACTCGGTTCGCGATCCGAGCTGCCACGCCACCGTGGTCAGCAGTTGGTTTCGCGACTCCGCGGCCTTGTTTCCCGTGTTCTGCAACAGGAAACAACCCGTGCCGTAGGTGTTCTTGGCCATCCCCGGCTTCAGGCACGCCTGCCCGAACAGCGCCGCCTGCTGATCGCCCGCCACGCCGCCGATCGGCGTCCCCACCGGACCTAACTCCGATTCGACGACGCCGAAATCGCCGCTGGATGCCCGCACTTCCGGCATCATTGATCGGGGCACGCCAAGCAACTGGAGCAATTCGTCATCCCAATCGCCGGTGTGGATGTTGTAGAGCATTGTGCGCGACGCATTGGACGGATCGGTCGCATGCACCTTGCCGTTGGTCAGATTCCACAACAGCCAGGCATCCACGGTGCCGAACGCAAGCTTGCCCTTCTCCGCCTTTTCCCGCGCTCCGGCGACGTTGTCCAGGATCCAGCGCACCTTGCTGCCGCTGAAGTAGGCGTCGATCACCAGGCCGGTCTTGGACCGGATCCGATCCGCCGCGCCCTGCTGCTTCAATTCGTCGCAGAATCCCGCGGTGCGGCGATCCTGCCAGACGATGGCGTTGTACACCGGCTCGCCCGTTTCGCGATCCCACACGATGGTGGTCTCCCGCTGGTTGGTGATCCCGATCGCGGCGATGTCCTTCGCGGACTGCCCCGCCTTGCCGAGCACCTCCGTCACCACGCTGATCTGGGAGGTCCAGATCTCCAGCGGCTTGTGCTCCACCCATCCGGCCTTGGGGAAAATCTGTTCAAACTCGCGTTGCGCCACCGACTTCACTTCGCCGGCGGCGTCAAACAGGATCGCTCGGGAACTCGTGGTTCCCTGGTCGATGGCTAGGATGTAACTCATTTCGCTCCCAAGATGCTGCAGTACTCGGACCTCTGCCCCGCCAGGAGCGCGGCGGACGAATCATCGCGCCTGAAACCGCCTGGCCATCCCGTCATTCTACTCAGGCCGGACACCCCGCCGTTTCGCTATTCTGAAAACCCATGCACCGGTATTGGATTGCACTTTTGCTGATCGCCGGAACGCTGCATGGCCAGAACGCAAAGCGCCCCAAGATCGGACTGGTCCTTGCCGGAGGATCGGCCCACGGGCTCGCCCACCTGGGCGTGATCCGCTGGCTGGAAGAACATCGCATTCCGGTGGACCTGGTTACCGGAACCAGCATGGGCGGGCTGGTCGGCGGCCTCTACGCAACCGGACGCGATTCCGCCGAGATGCTCGCCTTCGTGCGCGAGATCGACTGGGAGCGGGCGCTGCAAGGCTCGCCCGCTTACTCCGACCTCAGCTATCGGCGCAAGGAGGACCGGCGCGAGCTCTTCAACACTCTCGAACTCGGCCTGAAGGGCGGTCTCCGGCTGCCGGCCGGGCTCGTTCCCGGCCAGGAGATCGGGCTGCTGTTCAACAAGATTCAGGCGCCCTATGCCGCGATCCCGAATTTCGACGCGCTTCCCATTCCGTTCCGCTGCACCGCCTCGGACCTGATCACCGGCGACCTGGTGGTCTTCCGCGACGGATCGCTCGCCAGCGCGCTGCGCGCCACGATGTCGATCCCCGGCCTCTTCTCGCCGGTCCGCGCGAACGGGAAGGTGCTCGCCGACGGCGGTCTGCTCGACAACCTGCCCGCGGACCTCGCCAAGGAGATGGGCGCGGAGGTGATCATCGCCGTCGATTTGTCGGATCCCCCCGTCGATCCCAAAACGCTCGACTCTATCTTCGGCATCGCCGGACGCTCCGTCAGCGTCATGATCGCGGGCAACGTTCGCCGCAATCATAAGCTGGCGGATTTGATTCTCAACCCAGACCTGAAGGGCATCTCCTCCAGCGAGTTCGAACGTTACGCCGAGCTGGCCGAGCGCGGCTATCAGGAAGCTCAGCGCAAATCCCGCTTCCTGGAAACGTTATCGGTCGGCGAAGCCGAGTATGCCGAGCACCTTCGCCAGCGCCGCGCCCGCATTCGGAAATTCCAATCCGTGCCTCGATTCGTCACCGTTTCGGGCGTCTCTCCCCGGCGTGCCGCGTGGCTGCGGGATCACCTGAGGGAGTTCACCGGCAAGCCGCTGGATTCCGCGGCGCTGGAGCGCGCGCTCACGCGCCTGACGGGGCTCGGCGCTTACGAAGTCGCCGGCTGGACTCCGGTGAGCCGCAATGGCGAAGACGGCCTGGAAATCGAGGTCCGCGAGAAAACGTACCTGCCGCCGGTGCTCAATCCGGGCTTCACCATCGACGGCAGCCAGGTGGGCTCCATCGGGTTCGGCATCGGCGGACGCGTCACCTGGTATGACCTGGGCTCGCCCGGTTCCGAGGTCCGCGTCGACATCGGCGTCGGACAGGTGAACTTCGCCCGCGGCGAATATTTCTGGCGCTTCCGGCCCAACGGCTGGTTCCTTGCGCCGCGCGGCCAGGCCGACCGCACCTTGTTGCCGCTCTATCTCGAGAATGAACGCCTGGCGGAATACAGCTTCCAGAACTACGGCGGCGGCCTGGACCTGGGCTACAATTGGGGCCGCCTGAACGAGCTGCGGGTCGGGTTCACCAGCCTTTGGCAGCGTGCCGCGCTGCGCACTGGCATCTCCGGTCTGCTGCCGGAACCCGAGGGACTCTCCAACTCCGTTGGATTTCGTTACGTCTTTGACGGCGCCAACCATCCGCTGATCTACAATCGCGGCGCGCGGGTGACCCTGACCGGCGATTACTTCGTGAAGGCGGCGGGGTCGGAGCGGCGATTCGGCCGCATCGAAGCCCGTGGCGGATTCGCCCGGCCGCTGTTCACGCCGAAGGGCTTCGGCCTGATCGGGCTCTCCGGCGGGTCGACGCTGGGCGATTCGAGCGACTCGCTGGTATTCTTCACCCTCGGCGGACCCTTGAGGCTCGGCTCGCTCGGCTTCAACCAGCGCATCGGCAACAGTTACTACCTGGGCACCGCCGGATACCTGTATCAGGTCGGCAAGCTCCCGCCGATCCTGGGCGGCAGCATTTATACCGGCGCATTCTATCAGGCCGGCGACGCCTTCCTGCGCGGCACGCGCCACAGCCTCTATCAGGACGGATCGCTCGCGTTGCTGGGCGAGACCAAGATCGGCATCATGTTCCTGGGCGCCAGCTTCGCCAATCGCGCCAAGTTCTACTTCGGACTGGGACGCTTCTTCTAGCCGGCGAAGGTTCCCTTCACTCCCAGTTCCTCGGCGCGCGCCTTCATTGCCTCGATACAGAAGGCGATGTGCGCGTCCAGCTCCACGCCCAACTCCGCCGCGCCCTGCACGATATCGTCGCGGCTGACGCTGCGCGCGAATGCCTTGTCCTTCATCTTCTTCCGCACCCCCGCGACATCCACCTCGAAAATCGACCGCGATGGCTTGACGTAGGAGATCGCGGTCAGGAACCCGGCCAGTTCGTCGCAGGCGAACAAAGTCTTTTCGAGCGCGGTTTCCCGCGGAATGTTCAGATGATTGGCGTGCGACAGAATCGCCCGCCGGATCTCATCGTCCACGCCGCGCTCCTTCAGGATCGGCTCGCCGTTCTGGGGATGCCCCTCCAGAGTCGGGTGGATCTCCCAATCGAAATCATGCAGCAGCGCGGCGAT
>CAYOQB010000057.1:0-28670 GCA_964406035.1 uncultured Solibacteraceae bacterium
CCTCGGGGGAGTTGCCGGTGAGCAGCCCGGTGATTTCATGTTCGACGATCTCGGTAAGGCCGCCGGTGCGGCTGGCGACCACCGGGACGCCGTAGGCCATGGCCAGCAGGGCGGCGGAGCCGAGGCCCTCGGATCGCGAGATGTAGACGAAGGCGCTGGCGCGCGCCAGGTCGTCGGGAAGGAAGTTGGAAAAGGTGACGGGCAGGCCGCTGGCGCGCAGCAGGTCCTCGCCTTTCATGGGGTCTGCGCCGGCGGGGGCCACCACCGGTCCCGTCGCGCGCCGGGGAAACGGCTCCACGGCGGCGGGGGGTGAGACGCCGTCATACACCACGGTGATGCGGTAGCGGTCCACGCCGGCACGCTCCAGCTCTTCCGCCACGTACCGCGAAACAGCCAGGAAGTGATGCGAACGCGAGTACTTCCAACGGGAGGCGAAGGTCTGCTTCACGGGGAAGGCGACGCGGCGCGAGACCACGAACGGCGCGCGCGACGCCAGCGCGCACATGGTATGGGACCGCGCATCGTGCGCATGCACCAGGTCCGCCTCGCGCGAATATTCCACCAGGTTGGACAAGCTGAGCGGCTTCACGAACAGCCCGGCTTCGGCGGCGCGGTCGAAGAGCGGGGATCCGGGACGCGCCAGCAGGACCAGCTCGTGGTTGCGGCGCTCGAGGCCGCGCATTAACTCCAGCGCCTGATACTGGCCGCCGCGCATTTCCCGGCCGCTGTCGAGGTGAACCAGTTTCATCGGCGTCCGCTGTCCATGTAACGCGCCTTGGCGTACTTCAGGAAATTGTAAAGCGAGGCCATGTTGGCGATGGCCAGTCCTTCCACGCCGTCCAGGAAACCGCGCTGCAGCACGTAGCTGCGGAAGAAGGTCCAGGAGGGATTGCCGAGCAGCTTCAGCCAGGTGACTTCCTCCTTGTTGGCGATGATCTGTTCGGCGGCGAGCGTGGTGTAACGGTCCATGGTCCGCAGGTGCTCGCTGAGGGACTCGCAGGTGAAGTGGAGCAGGTTGCCTTCCAGGTGTCCGACGCGGCCGTGAACCTTCACCGACTCGTGAACGTAGTCGCCCACCCAGGTGGCCTTGCGGCGATCGTAGAGGCGCACCTTGCGGTCGGGATACCAGCCCGAATAGCGGATCCACTTGCCGAGGTACTGCGCCTGTCGGGGCATGGTGTAGGCGTCGAACCCGGGTCCGTTCTTCTTCAGGCGCCAGAGCTCGGCTTCGAGCGCCTCGCTGACGCTTTCGTCGGCGTCGATGGAGAGAATCCAGTCGTGCGAAGCTTTCTCGGCGGCGAAGTTCTTCTGTTTGGCGTAACCGGGCCAGGGGCTTTCGATGACGCGGGCGCCGAGCTTGCCGGCGAGTTCGACGGTGCGATCGTTCGATCCGGAATCGACCACCACCACTTCGTCGGCGCAGCGGAGGCTCTCGATGGCGCGGGCCAGCTTGCGCTCTTCGTTGTACGTAATGATAGTGGCGGAGAGTTTCACGAAGGGCCTAGTTGGATGGGAGCCACGGTGAAGGAGAGCAGGAAGATGGCCAGCGCGAGCCATCCCAGGTTGGCGCGCGCCGGGCCGACGGGCCGGGGATCGTGGATCACCGGATGCCGCATCCCGAACAAAAACAGGAGCACCACCCAAACCAGCCAGCTATAAGAGAAAAACAAGCCCAGGGGAATCAGCGCCAGCGCGAACATGCGGGACAGCATCCGCGCCCGCTCGCCGGCGAAGGCGTACACGATGTGTCCGCCGTCCAACTGCCCGATGGGCAGCAGGTTCAAGGCGGTGGCGAGGAGGCCCACCCAGGCGGCGCGGCCGATCGGATGCAGGCTGATATCGGAGGCGGCGACGCCGGGGAAGAACATCCATTCGAGCAGGCGCTGAATGGGCGGCGTTCCGAAAATGAGATCGCCGGTGGCGCCGGCTCCGGGCGAGACGCGGCTGAGGGCCACGCCCAGAATCAGGGTGGGCAGCAGGACGGCGAATCCGGCCAGCGGTCCGGCGATGCCGATATCGAACAGCACGCGCTTGGAGTAAATCGGTGACTTAATGCGGATGAACGCGCCCAGCGTCCCGATCAGGGTCGGCGCGGGGATGAAGTAGGGCAGGGAGGCGTCGACGCCGTAGCGAACGCACGCCGCATAATGCCCGAGTTCGTGGGCCAGCAGGATCGTCAACAGTGTCAACGAGAACGGAAGGCCGGTGACCAGGTACAGCGGATCGGCCAGGATGCGGCGGTAGACTTCCAGGTCGGTTTCGACGGTGAAGGGCTGTCCGCTGTGGAAGCTGAGGGCGAGCCCCGCGCCCACCGCGGTGGTGCTCAGCAGGGTGAGAAGGAACAGGCCGGCGTGCAGCCAGTAGCGGGGGCGGGCTCGTCTGCGCAGCAACGCCCAGCCGTCCAGCATCCCATGGGGTGATGGAGTCGACGGCGCCGCGGGGATACCCTGGAACGACACAACAGAGTTTATTGGAGCGACTGCAACTCTTTACCCGGCTTGAAGCGAACCGCCTTGCCGGGCGGGATCGCCACCTCCGCGCCAGTGCGGGGATTGCGCCCGATGCCGGTCTTGCGCGGCCGGACATTGAAGATGCCGAAGCCGCGCAGCTCAATGCGTTCACCTTGCGCCAAAGCCTTCTTCATGCTGTTGAAGACGGTCTCCACCGCCATCTCCGCTTTGGTTTTGGTGATGCCGGTGCGATTGACCACTTCATTGATGATGTCGAGTTTGATCAAGGCGACGTCCTCCCGTTAGCTGCGCAATTTCGACTCAGCCGCAAACCTTATGATAGGATTGGAGTTATAGGGATGTCAAGAGCGGCTGCGGCAACCTCCCCGGCGGAACTGAGACGCGCCTGGGGTCAGTTCGCCACCGGGATCGCGGTGGCGACGGTGTGCAATGAGGGAAAACCGCACGGCTTAACCGTGAATTCCTTCACATCGGTGTCGCTAAATCCGCCCCTGATCTCGATCGCACTCGACCGCGGGTCCACCGTTCTGCCGCATCTGCAGGCAGCCGAATCGTTTGCGGTGAACGTGCTGCGCGATTCGCAGCGCGAGTTGTCGATCCGGTTCGCGCAATGGCCGGAGGGGCGATTCGACGGTTTGCAATGGTCTCCGGGCGAGCTGGGCGCGCCGTTGTTCCCGGACATGCTTGCGGTGTTCGAGTGCCGGAAAACGCAAGCAGTCGAAGCCGGAGATCACGTTCTGTTTCTGGGCGAAGTGGTGCGGTTCGCCTGGGACGAGGGCGAACCGCTGATCTATTTCGGCAGCCGCTATCGCGAACTGAGGCGGGACTAATTTCCCGACGGAGCGGTTCCGTTGAAATACGCGCGGAACCACTCGATCCAGCGCCTGTCGATATCCCGCTGATGCACCGGGTCCGCGGCGTTGTGCCCCGGCAGGGGATAAGCAAAGAACTTCACCGGCACGTTGTTGTCGCGCAGCGCGTGATACAGGCGGTAGGACTGCGTGGGCGGGACGCGGTAATCGCCGGTAAGCGCCAGGATCAGCGTGGGCGTCTTGGCTTGCGGAATGTAGGTGATGGGCGATTGCGCGATGAACGCCTGCATGCGCTTGGGATCGGTATAGGGCGATCCGCCGTAGCTGGCGCCGCGGCGCACGTTGGAATCGCCGAGGTCGTACTGATGGATGCCGTCAGTGACGGCAGCCCCGGCCACTGCTGCCTTCCAGACGTTGGGATAGTTGCCGATCAGCCAGGAGGTCATGTAGCCGCCGTAGCTCCAGCCGCTGACGCCAATGCGGGTTTCGTCGACGAAGCCGCGCTTTTTCAGCATCTCCAGGCCGCTCATGACGTCGCGGCCGGGGCCGGCGCCGGCATCGTTCCAGATCGCTGCCTGGAACGCGTTGCCGCGATTATCGCTGCCGCGGTAATTGGGTTCGAAGACCACCCAGCCTTGCGCCGCCATCAATTGGGCTCGCGGAGAGAACGCTTCCTTGGAAGCGGATCGGGGTCCGCCGTGGATGTACAACACCAGCGGATACTTGCGCCCGGCCTGGAAATCCGGCGGATAAGTGACTACGCCATCCTGGCGGAAGTTCTCAAAGTCCCATTCCACGGTTTCGGTTTTGCCCAGCTCGAGCCCGGCGATGTGCGTGTTGAAGTCAGTCAGCCGCTCCGGCCGCGCGGAAGCGCTGTTCAGCAGGTACAGCTCGGCCGGACGCTTCGGATCGCTGGCCACCAGGGCAATGCGGCCATCATTGGCGATGGAAGCATCCAGTCCGAAGCCTCCCGAGGCGACGAGGTTGCCCACGTCCACTTTTCTCGCCGCGCCATCCAGCGGCAGCAGATAGATGCCGGTGGTGGTGCGTTCGTTGGCGGCCAGCAGCAGCGCTTTGGAATCCGGGGTCCAGATGGCGCGCAGGATGTGGCGGTCCAGGCCGCTGGTCAGGCTGCGGCCTTCCCCTCCGCTGAGCGGCGTCACCCAGATTTCGTTGACGTTTCTCGATTCGCCGCCGCGAGGAAACCAGTACGTCACCAGCTTGCCGTCAGGCGATACCACGGGTTGCGTTTCGCTCTTCGCGCGGCCGGTTAGCGGGCGCATGGCGCCCGTCTCGGCGTCTACAACCTGGATGGTGGATCTGTCGAAGTCGCCCGAGTACACAGTCGGCATCCGGACGATCACCAGCGATTTGCCGTCGGCGGACCACTGCGCGGCCGGCGGAGGCGGTCCCGGCGGGAAGGCGACGGGAAGGGTCCACGTCCCGCTGGTCAAACGGCGGGCCGGCGCGCCGTCCAAGGTCTGAATCCACAGGTGCGAGGCCTTGGGCGCCTCCTGCATCAGATAGTGGTTGTGCTGGACTTCGAAAGCGCGATTGAAGCGATCTTCGCCTTCCTTCTTCGGATCTTCGTCGAAGGCATTGAAGGCGATCGCCTTGCTGTCGGGACGCCAGGAGTAGTTCTGCACTCCTGTTGGCGACTTGGTCACCTGGCGGGAATCGCCGCCGCCGAGCGGCAGCACGAACACTTGCGCCTTGCCGTCGATGCTTGCCAGGAATGCGAGGCTCGCGCCGTCGGGCGACCAGCGGGGCGTTCCGACGCCGCGCTTGCCGCTGGTCAGGACCCGCTGGGCCTTGGTCGCGGTGTCAACCAGAACGAGTTCAGCGTCCCAGCGGTTGTCCTGGAAGTTCGCGCGGGAAACGGTGATGACGACGGACTTGCCGTCCGGGGCGATTTGCGGATCGCCGACGCGGACGATCCTGCCGGGGGTTTGAAGATCGAAGCGAGCGGCGATCAGCGCCGTCGCCAGGAGCAGGAAGAGGAAGCAACGTCGAGCCATGGGCGGGATTATATCGCTGTTTGCGGCCCAGGAGGTGGGATGCCGGTGGGTCCGGTGGTTGTGTAAGCGGCCTTACACAAAAAATCTTGGATCTTGACAGCAGCGATCGTCGTCTTTAGACTGAACAGTGTTCAGTGAACATCGTTCTACTTAAGTTCGGTGTTCTTGTAAAGGCGATCAAATGCATCCGCTGGCGTGGAAGAACCTACTTCATGACAAGACGCGGCTGGTAGTTACGCTGACCGGCATTGTCATTGCCCTGGTCCTCATCATCGTGCTGTTCGGGCTATTTCTGAACTTTCTGGATACAAGCGCCAACATTGTGGAGCACTCCGGCGCGGATCTCTGGGTGAGTGCGCCGGAGATTCCTCATGTGAACGGCGGCGCGGTGATTCCGGAGAGCCGTCGCTATAAGGCGCTTTCCGTTGCCGGAGTGCAACGAGCCGCCAAGTACGTGGTCCAATTTGTGAACTGGAAGCTGCCTGGGGGAGCGACGGAATCCGCTCAGGTGGTCGGGTTCGATCTGGACAGCGGCATGGGCGGACCGTGGAACCTGGTGGAGGGCGATGTCAACGATCTGCGCAAGGAAGATACCGTGATCATCGACCAGCTCTACCGCTCCAAGCTGGGCGTGGAGAAGCTGGGCGACGAAGTGGAGATCAGCGGACGCCGCGCTCGCGTTGTCGGATTCACTTACGGGATCCGCAGCTTCACCACCGCTCCCTACGTGTTCACTTCCTTCAAGAACGCGCAGAACTACGTCGGGCGCTCGCAGATGGGACCCGAAGAAACGTTGTACCTGGTCATCAAGACCGAAGCGGACGCGAATGTCGGCGCGGTGAAAGCCAGTCTGGAAGCGACCATTCCTGGTGTCGACATCTACACCAACCAGGAGATGCACCGCAAGACGCAAACATACTGGGTGTTCGGCACCGGCGCGGGGATCACCACGCTGATGGGCGCCGCGCTGGGCTTGCTGGTGGGAATCGTAGTGGTCGCGCAGACCATTTACGCCGCTACCGTGGACCACATCCGCGAGTACGGAACGCTGAAGGCCATGGGCGCGAGCAATGGATTCATCTACGGCGTGATCATCCAGCAAGCCGTTCTGGCCGCACTGGCCGGGTACTCGGCGGCGCTGGCGATCGGGCTGGTGGTGGTGGAGCAGAGCAAGGACGGGCAGGCGCCGATCCTGCTGCCGCCGGAAATGATCGCCGGGCTGTTCGTGCTGGCGGTGGGCATGTGCATCGGAGCTTCGATCCTGTCCATCCGCAAGGCGACGCAGATCGATCCCGCATTGGTATTCAAGGCGTAAGCGGAGGTAGCCGTCGTGATACAGATTCGCGAACTAAGCAAAGTGTACGGACAGGGCTCGGCGGCGTTCCGCGCCCTGGACAACACCAACCTCGACGTTCATCCCTCGCAGGTGACGCTGCTGATGGGTCCGTCGGGATCGGGCAAGACCACGCTGGTGTCGATCATGGGCTGCATCCTGCGCGCGACCTCCGGCAGCGTGAAGTTCGAGGGCAGGGAACTGGCGAACCTGAAGGAACGCGAGCTGCCGAAGGTCCGGCTGGATAACTTCGGATTCGTGTTCCAGGGCTTCAATCTGTTCCCGGCGCTGACGGCGCGGGAGAACGTCGAGGTGGCTCTTGGCTTGAAGGGCATCAAGGGGGCGGCGGCGCACCGGCGGGCGGGGGAGCTGCTGGAGCAGGTGGGGCTCGGATCCAAGACGGCGAGCTTTCCGGCGGATCTCAGTGGCGGGCAGAAGCAGCGGGTGGCGATCGCACGGGCGCTGGCGGGCGAGCCTCGCGTGATTCTCGCGGACGAGCCCACGGCGGCCCTCGATTCCACCAGCGGACAACTGGTGATGGAGACGTTGGCCGGGCTGGCGCGCGAAAAAGGCCGCGCGGTGGTGATTGTCACGCACGATTCGCGAGTCCTGGGATATGCGGACCGGATCGTGGAACTGGAAGACGGCAGGATCGTGAAGGACTTTGTTCCTTCCCCGGAATTGATCGCGACGCATTGAGGAGAACGGATATGACACGGAAAGGCATGACTTTGGTTGCGGCGGGATTGCTGGCGGCAGGATTGGTCTGGTCGAATCGGGGCGAACGCCCGGCGCCTGACACCGCGCTGGCGAAAACGGCAAGGAACACGTCTTTGATCGCGGCGGCGGGACGCACGGAGCCTACTTCCGAGGAAGTGAAGGTGGGTCCGGAGATGGCCGGGAAGCTGCGGCGTGTGATGGTGGACGAGGGCGATCGCGTGCGCAAGGGCCAGGTGATCGCAGTCCTCGAAAATGAGGATTACGCCGCGCGGATCGCGCTGGCGGAAGCGACCTTGAAGGAACGGCTGGCGGCGCTCGACCGGATCGTGAATGGCGCGCGTGCGGAGGAACGCCGCGAATCCGGCGCGCTAGTTCGGGAGGCCGAAGCCGTGGTGGAGAACGCGAAGGCGGAAGTGGAACGCCGCCGTTCGCTGCTCGATCGTGGCGCGGTGTCGCGCATGGAGTTCGATCAGGTGGAGCGCGAGCACCGGGTGGCGGTCGCGCGGCTGGAGGCCGCCCGTGAACGAGCCGCGTTCGTCAACGCGGACGCTCGGGACGACGAGCGGCGCCGCGCGGAAGCGGAGGTGGAGCGCGCCCGCGCGCAGATCGCCGAGGCTCGGGCGTTGCTCGACAAGACACTGGTGAAAGCGCCCCTGGACGGCGTGGTGCTGCAGCGCCATCACAAAACCGGCGAAAGCGTCACCACGTCGGACCGGATTGTCACGCTGGGTGACACGTCGCGCCTGATGGTGCGCGTGGACGTGGACGAGACCGACGTGGCGAAGCTCGCCCTCGGGCAGGCTGCCTGGGTCCGCGCCGACGCTTACGGCGATCGCAAGTTCCCGGGTCGCGTGACGCGCATCGGCGAGATGCTGGGCCGCAAGAACGTGCGTACGGACGAACCGTCCGAGCGCGTGGACAAGAAGATTCTCGAGACACTGGTGCTGCTGGATGACGGCGTGCGTCTGCCTGTGGGCCTTCGCGTGGACGCCTACATTCAAGTCCAGTAACCCCGACCGGAGATCAAAGACATGAGATGGATAATGCTGGCGCTCGTGGTGTGTCCGGGCGCATTTGGACAGGCGCGGACCCTCAACTTACGGGAAGCATTGAACCTGGCGGATCAGATCAACCCGCAGATCCAGGTGGCGAACCTGCGGATGCTGGAGCAGGATGCGGCGGTTCGGAGCGCGAAATCGGCCTACCGCCCCCAACTGGAAGCGGTGGTATCGCAGACCTATCAGACCTTGAACCTGCAGGCTTTGGGACTGCTGTTTCCGGGTGTGCCTTCGCGTGTAGGGCCGTTTCGCGCGTTCGATGCCCGGCCCGTACTGCGGCAGCCGATCCTGGACGCCGGGGTTCTAAGCCGCATCCGTGCAGCCAGGGAACTTCGCCTGGCATCGGGTCACGAAGCGGAAACGGTTCGGGAAACGACGCGGCTGGCCGTGGTCGACCTGTACCTTCGCTCGTTTCAGGCGCAGAGCCGGATGCGCGCGGCCGGGGCGCGGCTGGAGACCGCGCGTGCGGTGCTCGCTCAGGCTCGCGACCAGGAGCAGGTCGGCCGTGCCAGCAAGCTGGACGTGGCTCGCGCCGAACAGCAGTACTTCGCCGAGGAGACCACGCAGATCGAAGCAGGTCGCGAGCGCGAGGTGCTGGTGTCGCTGTTGAAGCGCGCCATCGGACTCGAAGCCCGGGAGAGTGTCGACTTGTCGGAACCTGCGCTGGCAGCACGAGCGGCGCTTCCGGACCTGGAGCAGGCGCGGGCGGAGGCCTTGGCGCAACGCCCGGAGGTTCGGGCGCTGGAATCCCGCGTGCGAGCGGGTGCTGCCGAGGAGGAACAGGCGCGGCGGGAGCGCTGGCCGCGGCTGGCGTTTCAGGGGGACTTCGGTGTCAGCGGTGCGGGGCCGGATCGCAGCCTGTCTACCTGGACAGTCGGTGGATCGCTGACCATCCCGCTCTGGACCAGCGGTCGGATTGAGAGCGGCATCCAGGCTGCGAAGGCTCGCCGGGCCCAGGCCGAGCAGCAGGCGCGCGACGCGCGGCTGGCGGCGGCACAGGAAGTGGAGCAGGCGGCGATCGAATGGACGGCGGCGCGGCGTTCCGCTGTCGCGGCGGGACGCAGCCGCGACGCGGCGCGGCAGGCGCTGGAGCTGGCGCGGTTGCGATTTGAGGCGGGCCTGACGACGAGCCTGGACGCTGTGCAGGCGCAGGGCGTGCTCGCGCAGGCGGAGGATCAGCAGATCCGGGCTGAGTTTGAGACCTGGCTGGCGGAGGCGAGGCTCGCGCGGGCGAGGGGGAGTGTGCGGGCGTTTTTGGAGCGGTGACGGATTTCGCGATAATTGTTGGGTATGAAGCGGAAAAGCATAACGGCCGGAGCATTCCAAGCGAATTGTCTGGAGTTGCTAGATCAAGTGCAAGAAACCGGAGAGACGCTGACGATCACGAAAGGGGGCAAGCCCGTCGCTAAAGTTGTGCCGGTGCGGATGGCGCCGACATCATTCGGCCGACTGGCGCACATGATCGAGTGTGTCGGCAGCAAGGAAGAGATCATCAATTTCAACGCACTTGGCGGTCATAGTTCATCCAAAGATGGTACCGGCACCTTATGATCCGTTCGCTAATCTTTCAAAAATGTTAGACTGGCGAAGCTATATGCGTATTGCTTCGCTCGCCACGATATTCAGTTGTATAGTGCTCGCCGCTGATCTCGCTCCGACCCATCGCGCGCTCGAAGAAGGTGCGGCGCTTTCCGATGAAGCCGCGACGCGGATTGAGGGACAACTTGAGAAGAAGCCGGACCAGTTGCACAAGCGACTCCAGATGTTGGCGTACTACGCAACAAAGGTATCCGCTCCGGATCGCGAGAGTATTAAAGCCGCACGCGCTCGTCACATACTCTGGCTGGTGGAAATGCAACCTAAGGCGGATATCTTCTCTATAGCCAGCCGGGTTTTTGCTATCTATCCGACCGGTGACGCGCTGGCTGATCCGGCTGCGTTCGCCCGCGGCCGGGCACTGTGGCTGCGTCACATAGAAGCCGCTCCTAAGGACCAAGAGCTAAAGAAGAACGCGGCTATCTGGATCGAGATGGGAGATCCCGAACTTACCGAACGACTGCTCAGAGACGCTCTGGAATTGCGGTGGCTTGGCCAGATCTATGCTCGAGCATTGCTCGGCGCAGGATGGGGGGACTACCGCACGGGGGAGGCAGCTGGGATCGATCCTGGTTTGCGAGACTCTGCGTTTGCCGCTCACGCGAAGAAGGAGCTCGCGAACTCGCAGGACGCCTCGCTTTTGGGAGGCGCTGGCTGGACGCTCGCGAGGGTCGGGGGCAAACTTTACGCGGCTGGCAAGTTGGACTGGGACTATTCGCCAACGGCGAGGGAGTTGCTGGAACGCGCAGCAGCCCTGGATCCTTCAAATACCGATGTGTTTATGGCCGACCCAAGCCTGCCGGCGCGGGGTTCTCAGCCACCTCAGATTCTGCGGATCGGTGGCAATGTGATGCGGCAGAATCTGCGGCGCAAGATTACCCCGGACTATCCCGAAGACGCCCGCCACATCAAAGGAACCGTCCGCATTCAGGCCATGATTGGCGCCGATGGCAAAATGGAAAAGCTTCGCGTGGTCAGCGGCCCGCCGGAGCTGCAGGCCGTCTCCGTGGCGGCGGTAAAGCAGTGGGAGTACAAACCGACTCTACTGAACGGCAAGCCCGTCCGCGTCATTACACTGATCGACATCGCTTTTCAATGAGGTAGTCTCACCCCTGCGCGTCTTTCCACTCCTCCAGCCACGCCATCTGAATCGCCTCCAGCTTGGCCTCGTTGGACTTCATCGGATCATCCCCAAACTGGTCCAACTCGGTGATCCACTGGTGCAGGTCGGTGTACCGGATGTAGGTCGGATCCTGGCCCGGGTACTTCTCCACCAGCGCGATCGCGATGTCTTCAGCCTGATCCCAACTGAGTTTCGGCATGACTAAATCTTAGTCCCCTTCAACGCCGAACGCACGGCAGTGTTCATCATGTTTTCGGCCAGCGTCATGGTAGCTTCGTTCACCGCCTCGATCTTCTCCCGGATCAGCACGTAGTCTTCCGAGTGATACACCACCAGAAGCTCGTTGACGGCGCGGTCCACGGCGGCGCGCTCCTCGTCGGAGAGGTCCATCCAGGCGCCATCCTTCTTGGCTTTCTCGGTGGCGGTGAGAATGGAGTCCGCCTCCACCCGCGCCTCCCGAACCTGGCGCTCGCGGATGTCCTCTTCCGCTTTCTCGAAGCTCTCCAGGATCATCGCTTCCACCTGATCGTCGGAGAGACCGTAGGAGGGCTTCACCTCCACGGACTGTTCCGCGCCGGTGCGGACATCCCTGGCGGTGACGTTCAGGATGCCGTTCGCGTCAATCAAAAAGCGGACTTCGATTCGCGCCATGCCCGCGGGAAGCGGCGGCAGGTCTTTCAGGTCGAAACGCGCCAGAGAGCGGCAGTCCTTCACCAGCTCGCGCTCGCCCTGCACCACATGGATCAGCACGTTCTTCTGGCCGTCGACAGCGGTGGTGAACTGCTCCACCGCGCTGGCCGGTATGGTGGAATTGCGATGAATGAGCTTGGAAACCAAGCCGCCCATGGTTTCGATGCCGAGCGACAGCGGGGTGACGTCCAGCAGGAGCTGATCCTCGACGTCGCCGGAGAGGATACCCGCCTGCACGGCGGCGCCGAGCGCCACCACTTCTTCCGGATTTAGCTCGGTGTGCGGCTTGGCGCGAAACAGCTTCTCGACCCCCGCGCGGACCAGCGGAATCCGCGTGGAGCCTCCCACCATCACGACTTCGTCGATCTGCTCCGGCGACAAACCGGCGTCCTTCATGCAAGCGCGGCAGGGCTCCAGGGTGCGTTCCACGATGGGCGCGATCAGGCGGTCGAAGTTAGCCAGGTCGAGCTCGCGACGATACTGGCGGCCGCGATAGTCGAGCTCTATGTTCACCGAGGGAACGAAGGAAAGCTTCTCCTTGGCGCGGATCACGGCGCGGCGGAGAAGCTGCACCGCTTCCTGGTTGCCGGACACATCCTCGCCCCATTCGCTGGCGATGTCTTCCAAGGCGATCCGCAGCAGCAGATTGTCGATATCGTCGCCGCCCAGGTGAGTGTCGCCATTGGTGGCCAGCACCTCGAAAATGCCGTCGTGCAGCCGCAGAATCGAGACATCGAAGGTGCCGCCGCCGAAATCATAGACGGCGACGATGCCCTGCTTGCGCTTGTCCAGGCCGTAGGCGAGCGCCGCCGCCGTGGGCTCGTTCACCAGGCGCAAGACCTCGAGCCCGGCGATGCGGCCGGCATCCTTGGTGGCCTGGCGCTGGGCGTCGTTGAAGTACGCGGGTACGGTGATCACGGCTTTGGTCACCGGCGATCCGAAGTGAGCCTCGGCCTGCTGCTTGAGTTGCCGCAGAACGTGCGCCGAGATCTCGGGCGGGGTCAGGGTGCGATCGCCCAGCTTCAGCCGGATGACCCCGTCCCGTGTGTCGTCGATGCGGAACGGGAACAGTTTCAGCTCATCCGCCACGTCGGTGCGGCCCTTGCCCATCAGGCGCTTCACCGAATAGACGGTCCGCTCCGGATGGGTGATCAGGGCGTCGCGCGCGGCTTCGCCCACCAGCACGCCGCCGTCGGGATTCAGGGACACGACGCTGGGCACGATGTTGCGTCCATCCGAGTCGGGGATGATGCGCGGCCCCGTCAAGTCCAGGAACGCGACCAGGGAGTTGGTGGTGCCCAGGTCGATACCCACAATGGGGGTCTTGCTTGCTTCGCCAAAGTCGATTTGGAAAGTTCCCATGCTCAATCTTCAGGCGTCCAGCGCCTTCTCCACTTCGCGTACCAGATTTTCGATGTAGCGGCGGCGATTCAGGGCGCCGCGGATACCGCTCAGCACGGCGTCGCCGCCGCCGTTGTCATGGGAGCGGAACATCCCTTCCAGTTCGGCGTCCACGGCGGCGCGGAGCGAGAGGAAGTGCTCGCGGGCTGACTCCAGTTGCGGGCGGACCCCGGCGTCGCCGGAGCGCAACTCCTCCAGCGCCATGTTCAACTCGAAGACCTCTTCCAGAAGCTCTGGCGGGACATCCTTGGAGCGCTGCTCGCCGATGGGAAAGCCGTGCTGCGTCAGGACGTACTCCGCGCGGCGTATGGGGTCCTTCAAGGTGCGATAGGCGTCATTCAGCGTGGCGGTGGCGTCCAGGGCGATCTGCTGCTCCGCGGGCGTCCTGGCGGAAAAGCGGTCGGGATGCCACTTCCGGCTGAGTTCGTAGAACCGCCTTTGCAGGTCGGCTGGGTCCAGCGCGAGCGCCGGGTCGATACCGAAGAAGGCGAAATATTCCCGAGGAGGAGCTTCAGTCATAAAAGAAACGAGGGCAGGCGCGGTGGATGCCGCCCTGCCCGAATCCTTGCCCGCCGGCTTCCTGCCTGGCCGCTACGCGGTGAACGAGGTCCCGCAGCCGCAACTCTTCTTGGCGTGCGGATTCTCGAAGACGAAGCCGGAGTGGATCAGCGAATCCTTCCAATCGAGCGTCATCCCGTCCAGGAACAGCAGGCTTTTCGGATCCACGAACACCTTGACGTCGCCGTAGTCGAAGACCTTGTCGGTGGGCCGGGGCTTGGGATCGAACTTGAACTGGTAGCTCAAGCCGGAGCACCCGCCGCCGAGCACGCCCAGCCGGAGTCCTCCCTGCACGTTCTCCCGGGCAAAGGCCTCGCGGATCTTCTGCACTGCCTTTTCCGTCACGTGAACGGAGCCCTTCGCAGCGGGGGGCGGCTGCGCCGGAGCGATCGTTTTGGGGTCGGTGGCGGTCATTTGCCGGTTTCCTTACGCTACGGAGGCGTTGCTGCGCGTGGCGGTCTTTTCCTTATAGTCGGTGATGGCCGCCTTGATGGCGTCCTCCGCCAGCACCGAGCAGTGAATCTTCACCGGCGGCAGCGCCAGCTCGTTCACGATTTCGGTGTTCTTGATGGACAGTGCTTCGTCCACGGTCTTGCCCTTCAGCATCTCGGTGGCGAGGGACGAACTGGCGATCGCCGAACCGCAGCCGAAGGTCTTGAACTTGGCGTCCTCGATGATGCCGGTGGCGGGGTTCACCTTCACCTGCAGCTTCATCACGTCGCCGCACTCCGGCGCGCCCACCATCCCGGTGCCCACGTCGGGATCGTTCTTGTCCATCGAACCCACGTTGCGGGGGTTGTTGTAGTGATCGAGAACTTTATTGGAATAAGCCATTGTGATCTCCTCTTCCCGGAATTCCTGCTAGTGAGCCGTCCACTGGACCTTGGTCAGGTCGATGCCTTCCTTGAACATCTCGTACAGCGGCGAGAGTTCGCGAAGCTTCTTCACGACGTCCACCACCTTGTCGCCGACATAATCGACTTCCTCCTCGGTGTTGAAGCGGCCGAGTCCGAAGCGGATGGAGCTGTGCGCCAGATCGTCGCCGGCGCCGAGAGCCTTGAGAACGTAGCTGGGTTCCAGGGTGGCGGAGGTGCAGGCCGAACCGCTGGAGACCGCGACATCGTTGATGCCCATCAGCAGGCTCTCGCCTTCCACGTAGGCGAAGCTGATGTTCAGGTTGTGCGGCAGTCGCGATTCCATGGTGCCGTTAATGTACACTTCGTCGAGTTCGCGCTCCAGCTTCGCCCGCAGCTTGTCGCGCAGCGCGCCCAAACGCGCCGCTTCAGACGCCATCTCCTGCTTGCAGATCTCCGCCGCGGCGCCGAAGCCCGCGATCCCCGGCACGTTCAGCGTTCCGGAGCGCATGCCGCGCTCATGACCGCCGCCATCCATCTGCGCGGTGAGCTGCACGCGCGGGTTGCGGCGGCGGACGTACAGCGCGCCGACGCCCTTGGGGCCGTACATTTTGTGCCCGGTGATGGACATCAGGTCGATGTGATCGGAGATCACGTTCACCGGAATCTTGCCGGCCGCCTGCACGCCGTCGGTGTGGAACAGGACGCCCCGCTCCTTGCAGATCTTGCCGATTTCCTGCACCGGCTGCACCACGCCGATTTCGTTGTTGGCGTACATGATGCTGACCAGAATGGTCTTGTCGGTGATCGCCTCGCGCAGCATGTCGAGGTCGACCAGGCCGTTTTGGAGCACCGGCAGGTAGGTGACGCGCACGCCCGATTTCTCCAGGCGCTTGCAGGTGTCCAGGACCGCCTTGTGTTCGGTGGCGGCGGTGATGATGTGGTTGCCGCGCTCGGCGTACATTTCCGCGACGCCCTTCAGCGCCAGGTTGTTCGATTCCGTGGCGCCGCTGGTGAACACGATTTCCTTGGCGGTGGCGCCGATCAGGTCAGCGACCTGCTTGCGCGCCTTTTCCACCGCCTCTTCGGCTTCCCAGCCAAAGCTGTGATTGCGGCTGGCGGCGTTGCCGAAATGCTCCACGAAGTAGGGCTTCATCGCCTCGAACACGCGCGGGTCCATCGGCGTGGTGGCGTGATAATCCATGTAGATCGGTAGTTTCATTGTGCTCGTCGTATCCCCGTTCTGCTTCCCGTCCTCGCCCGTCTCCGCCCCTTACTTCGATGCGGGAATGCCGGCGATCAATTCATAAAGCCGCTGCGGCTCGCTCACGGGAACCGCCGGCACCGGCATCTCCTCGTTCGTCAAGTCCGCGATGGTGATGCTCGTCAACAACCGCAGGATGCCTTCGTGCACTTTCCGCAGCGGCTCACGCACCGAACAGTTCGACGCCTGATCGCACTCGCCGTGGTCAGTGAAGCACGCCGTCAGAATAATGGGCCCGTCGATGGCGCGGATGACTTCGAGCGTCGTGATCTGCCTCGCGTCCCGCGCCAGGCGGTAGCCGCCGTTGGTTCCCTGAACCGATTTCAAAAACCCGCTGCGAGCCAGCTTCTGCAACACCTTGGAAAGCAGCGGCAGCGGAATGTGATAGGCGTCCGCGATGTCCTTGGCGCTGGCGCTGGCGTGGTCGGTAGCCACGATGGCCGCCAGATGCTTCAGGGCAATGAGGCCGTAGTCCGCTTTCTTGGTGAGCTTGAGCATGAACTCAGACTAAATCAGTCCTTGTTCCATTATCAAGACCTGATTCCCTGTTGTCAAGCCCCTTCTTTTTCATCATCTTAAACCTGGACTAATACAGTCTGGTTTGTAGCTTGCACAAGCAGGCCAAAGTACTTAGCCATACTCGCCGATGGAAGGAAGCAGGGTCAGGCGTCGTGGCTTTGCTAGACTGGCTACGTTGAGCAAGCCGCATTTGTCCCGCCAGCTTACATGATTCGAGTCTTCAATGTCTTCGTGCCGGCCAGCGTCGTCACGCTTCTGTTCTCCGAGGCGATCCTGCTGCTGTCCTGCTTCGTGCTGGCGATCTACCTGGTATTGAATGTCGATCCCGAGGTTTATCTGCTGTACGACGAGGGCCTGATCCGGGTCCTGATGGCGGTGCTGTCGCTGGTGCTGGGGATGTACTTTTCGGATCTGTACGCCAACTTCCGCATCCGCAGCCGGATCGTGCTGTTTCAGCAGATCTGCCTGGTGGTGGGGGTCGCCTTTTTGGTCCAGGCGCTGCTGAGCTACGCCTCGCCGGCCATGATTCTGCCCAAGTGGGTGATGATTTACGGCTGCGGCTTCGTTTTGGTGGCGCTGCCGGCCTGGAGAGTGCTGTTTCACGCGGCGGTGTGGCAGTCGGTGGGTGCGCAGAAAGTGCTGCTGGTGGGCGAATCGCCGCTGATGGAAGAACTGGTGGACAAGATCGCGGAGCGGCCGGAGCTGGGCTGGAAGGTGATCGGGTTCCTGCGGGAGGAAGGGGGCGCCGGCATGAGGAAGACGCCGGAGCTCGGAACCATCTCCGAGGTTGGGCGCGTCGCGGCGGAGGCCCATCCCGACCGGATTGTCGTGGGCTTGAGCGAACGGCGGACGCGGCTTCCGATGGACGACCTGCTGCGTCTGCGGCTGTCCGGCACGCCAGTGGAGGAGGTCGGCGCCACGTACGAGCAGGCATTCGGGAGAGTCTCCGTACGGGAGCTGCGGCCGGCGCAGCTCGTTTTCGCCCCGGAGATCGGCCCCAACCGGGTAAACGCCCAGTTGCAGAGTCTCTATTCGCTGCTGATCGCGCTGATCGGGCTGGCGATCGCCTGGCCGGTGATGCTGCTGGTGGCGCTGCTGGTGAAGCTGACCTCGCCCGGACCGGTGCTGTTCCGGCAGACGCGTACCGGCAAGAACGATCGCGAGTTTGTGCTTTATAAGTTCCGCTCCATGCGCGCGGACGCGGAGAAGCTGACGGGCGCGGTGTGGGCGAAGCGCGACGATCCGCGGATCACGGGGCTCGGCAAGTGGCTGCGCAAGCTGCGCTTGGACGAACTGCCGCAGCTATTCAACGTGCTGAAAGGCGACATGTCGATCGTGGGGCCGCGGCCAGAGCGTCCTGAGTTCGTCGAGCAGCTCTCGTCGAAAATCCCGTTCTACCGTCAGCGGCACTGCGTCAAGCCGGGCATTACCGGCTGGGCGCAGATCAACCACAAGTATGGCGATACGATCGAAGACACGGTGATCAAGCTGGAGTACGACCTGTATTACATCAAGAACCTGTCACCGGCGCTCGATTTCTACATCATGTTTCACACCGCCAAGGTGATGCTGCTGTCGCGCGGCGCGCAGTAGCGATGTTAAACTGGCTTTTGGAAGGGCGGGAGTAACTCAATGGTAGAGTCACAGCCTTCCAAGCTGTTGGTTGCGAGTTCGATTCTCGTCTCCCGCTCCAGTATTTCTGTCAAACCCTCACTCGAACCGTAGCGCGACCATCGGGTCCACCCGCACCGCACGGCGTGCCGGAAGCCAGCTCGCCAGACCCGCGGAAGCAGCCAGGACCAAGGCGGCGGCGGCTATGGTGACCGGGTCCAGCGGCTTGACGCCGTAGAGTTGAGATTCCAGAAAGCGGGACAAGGCCGCGGCCCCGGCAAGCCCGGCAACCAGACCGGACGCGATCAGGATGGCGGTCTGCCGCAGCACCATACCCACGACATCGCCGCGCTCCGCGCCCAAAGCCATTCGGATGCCGATCTCGCGAGTCCGCCGGGCCACGGTGAAGGCAAGCACGCCGTAGAGTCCGAGCGCTGCCAGCGCCGTCGCCAGAGCTCCAAAGAACGTGGTCAACATCGCCATCAGGCGGTGATCCGTGATGGAGTCGTCAATTTGCGCCGCCAAGGTCTTCACCTCGAAGATCGCAAGGGTGCGGTCCAAGGCAGCCACCGCGGCGCGGATTTCTCCGGCCAGAGTTTCGGGCGGACCTGCGGTTCGCAGGTGCAGAATCATCTGTCCGGAGTCTCCCACTCCCACGGGAATGAATGCGAAGTTGCGAGCTTCTTCCCGCAAGTTGATGTAGCGGGCATCCCGTGTGACGCCGATGATCTCCATGTCCGGCTTCGCGTTGGGGCCGCTGAAACCGACGTGCCGTCCGAGAGCCGCCTCCGGACTGCCGAAGTAGCGCCTGGCCATCGTTTCGTTAATGACGATTACCTTTGCGGCCTCCCCCCGTTCCCCGGGACGGAAATCCCGCCCGGCAAGCAGCGGCATCCCGAGCGTCGCGAAGTAGCCGTCCGTCACTGTGTTGAAGAAAGCTCGGTGCGGGGACTCGGGCGTGACCGGCTGGCCCTCGACGATAATCCCCATCCGGTCCGACGATCCGCTGAGCATGGATGTATTGGAGAAGCTCGCGGCAAGCACGCCCGGCGTGGAGCGCATCCGCTGGACGAGAGAGTCGTAGAACTGCGCTTCCCGCTCACCCCGGTAGCCCACCTGGTTAGGGGAAACGCTCGCAAGCAGGATATTCTGCCTGTCGAAACCCGTGTCGATCGACTGCAGATTTCGTACGGTACGCAGAAACAAGCCGGCCCCGAGCACCAGCACGAAGGACAACGCCACCTGGCCGCCAAGCAACAGGCCGCGGAGCGACCATATGCCGTTTGCGCCGATGCCGCGTTCCGGCCGCCGCAACTGGTCTGCGAGCCGGAATCCGGACCACGCAGGCGCAAGTCCAAACAGGATTCCGGTACCGACGGTCGCGAATAGCGTGAACACCAGCACGGAGCCATCGATCTGGAGATCCTCACTCAGCGAATGGCCCCGGGGCATGAAGCGGATCAGCGGGGTGGTCAGCCAGCCGGCGGAGAGCAGCCCGGTTACACCGCCCAGGACAGAGACGATCAGGCTTTCGGCCAGGAAATGGCGCAGCAGATGAATGCGCCGGGCGCCGATGGCGATCCGCACTGCGACTTCATGTTCACGCGCGGCCGCGCGTGACAACAGGAGATTGGCGAGGTTGGCGCATGCGATCAGCAGCACCATGCCGGTGACGGCCAGCAGCATCAGCAGCGGCGTGCGCATGAATCGCTGCATGCGTCCGAACCCCTGCGCGCCCGGTGTTACTTCGAGCGTTTGGGAAAGAATCTGCTTGCGCCGCTCCGGTCCGGCACTGGCAGGGAGAGCCCGTTCTTCCTCCACCAAGATCTGACGGAATACCGGGTTTAACTGCGACTGAGCCGCTTCGGGCGAGATCCCTTTCTTGCGGCGCGCCATCAGGGTCAGCCATTGATGGCGGCGGCTCTCCAGCCGATTACTCGGCTCCGGCCGGAACACCGGGGTCATGGCGATGGGAACGAAGATTTCGGGCCGCTGAGCGAGCTCCGCGCCGAAGAATTCCCTGTTGGTCACACCGATAACTTGCAGGCTGCGTCCGTTCGCCAGGATCTGCGAACCGATTGCCGCAGGGTTGCCTCCGAAGCGCCGCTGCCACAAGGAATACGTGATCACAGCTACCGGATGACCTCCGCGGACTTTGTCGTCTTCCGCGGTCAGCAGGCGGCCGGCGGCGGCTTGCGCCCCGAGCACCTGGAAATAGTTGCCGGACACGATCTCGCCATACACATGCTCCGCTCCCTGATCGCCGCTGAGGTCGACTCCCCAGCCGGAACGCGCCAGAATGCCGTCAAAGACGTCTTTCCGGGCTTGCAGGTCGAGGTACATGGGGTAAGAGAAACTGTTCGAGAAACCCTCGCTTGCGATTCGCGAGCTGAGCAGCGTGAGCTGCCCTGGGTCTCGCACGGGCAGCGGCTTCAAAAGGACGGCGTTCACCAGCGAGAAGATCGCGGTGTTGGCGCCGATCCCCAGCGCGATGGTCAGGATCGCGACCACCAGCAGAGCGGGACTGCGGAGCCAAAGCCGCCAGGCGTAGCGAAGGTCGTTGCGCATATTCAGAAGCCGGTTGCACGGCGGCTGCCACGCGTAAGTGAAAGAAAAATAGGAGTTTTCGATGCGGGAGGTGTCCGCTGGTGGGACGGATCGAAACTCTCTGCGACTTTTGGCGGGCGGAACCGTCAGAATGGAGAAGATGCGGATCCTTCAGTTCACCGGCGGCGCGGCGCAGATGTACTGCGGGAGCTGCCTCCGCGACAACGCGGTGGCCAGCGACCTGATGAAACTGGGGCATCAGGTGACCCTGGTTCCGCTCTATACGCCCACCACCACCGACGAACGGAATGTCAGCCTGGACAAGGTCTTCTTCGGTGGGATTTCGGTTTATCTGGAACAGAACTACTCGGTTTTCCGGCATACGCCCTGGCTGCTCGACAAGTTGTGGGATTCGCAGTGGGCATTGAAGCTGGCGTCAAGGAGGTCGGTGGCCGTCAACCCGAAATTTCTGGGCGAGATGACGATCTCGATGCTGAAAGGCGAGCATGGGCGGCTGCGCAAGGAGTTCTCGAAGTTGCTCGCGTGGCTCGAGACGGAGCCTCGCCCGGACGTGGTGAACCTGCCGTTCGCGCTGCTGATCGCGCTGGCGGAACCCTTGAAGCGCTCCCTGGAGCGGCCCATCTGCCTGACGCTGCAGGGCGACGACGTCTTCCTGGACGGGCTTACCGAGCCTTACCGGAGTGAATCGATGCGCCTGATCCGGGAGCAGGTTGTGGGCGTGGATCGCTTCATCGCCACCAGCAACTACTACGCCGATTACATGTGCCGCTACTTCGGAATCGCGGAAAGCCGGATGGACGTGGTGCCCATCGGCATCCACACCGGGGATTTCGCGCCGGGTCCCAAGAATGACGTGTTCACGATCGGATATTTCGCCCGGATCGCGCCGGAGAAGGGTCTGCATTTGCTGGCGGAGGCGTACCGCAAGTTGCGCGCGGAACACGGATTCGGTGCGCTGCGGCTGGAAGCGGCGGGATACCTGCCTCCGGAGCACAAGCCGTACCTGGAAACGGTGGAGCGGCAGATGCGGGAGTGGGGTTACGGAGCGGAATTTCACTATCGGGGCACCCTGGATCGCCAGCAGAAGGCCGATTTCCTGGGGAGCCTGGATGTGATCAGCGTCCCCAGCCCCTATCGCGAGCCCAAGGGCTTGTATCTGCTGGAGGCCATGGCGTCCGGCGTTCCGGCAGTGCAGCCGGCGCACGGCTCCTTCCCGGAGATCATTCAGAAAACGGGCGGGGGACTGCTGTTCGAGCCGGACAACGCGGCCAGCCTGGCGGAGCAGATTGCGGTGCTGATTCGGGACCGGGAACGCGCCCGCGGGATGGGCGCCGCCGCCAGCGAAGCGGTTCGGCGGCAGTTCACGGTGGCCAACATGGCTGCAAGGACGATTGATGCGTATCAGCGGTTGATGCAGCATCGTACAGCGGAGGTAAGCGCTTGAAATCAAGCAGTGTCATTTTCCTGCTGGTGTCCGGAGTGGCCGCTGCACAGGATTGGAATCAATGGCGTGGTCCGGGGCGCGACGGCGTCGCCGGCGCCTTGAAGGGTCCGGCTGCATGGCCGAAGGCGCTGGAGAAGCAATGGTCGGCGACGGTCGGCGGCGGGTATTCGTCCCCGGTGGTCGCGAACGGCGCGGTGTTTGTGTTCACGCGCGACAACGACGAAGAGACGCTGGTGAAGCTGGACGCGGCCACCGGGGCGATCGCCTGGAAGAAGTCCTATCCCGCGGAGTTCAAGAAGAATCAGTATGCGCTGCAGATGGCCCCGGGGCCGTTTTCGACGCCGCTCGCTGCCGGCGGCCGCGTGTACACGCTGGGTGTGATGGGCGTTCTGACCGCCTGGGACGCGAAATCCGGGTCGGTGCAGTGGAAGAAGGATTTCTCCAAGTCGGTCAGCACCGCGAAGCTGTTCACCGGTACGGCGATGTCGCCGGTGCTGGATTCTGGATTTCTGATCGTGCATGTCGGTGACGACTCCGGCGGCAACGTGATCGCTTACGATCCGGCCAGCGGCGCGGAGAAGTGGAACACGCGTACCGACGGGCCCGGCTACGCGTCGCCGGTGATCGCCGTGTTCGATGGCGTCCGGCAGTTGATCACGCTGACGGACCGGTCGGCGACCGGGCTCGCGGTCGCGGACGGAAAGCAGTTGTGGTCCATTCCGTACAAGGATGAGTGGAACGAGAATATCCCCACCCCGGTGATCCATGGGAAACACATCATCTTCTCCGGCGTGCGCAAGCCGACGACGGCGTGGCGGGTCTTCAAGAACGCCGGCGGATGGAGTCCGGAGAAGGTCTGGGAGAACCCGGAAATCTCGTTGTATATGAGTTCGCCGGTGGCCGACGGGGATCTGCTGTATGGAATGTCCTCGAAGAAGAAGGGCCAGTACTTCTGTCTGGACCTGAAGACCGGCAAAACCTTGTGGACCACGCAGGGCAGGGAAGGCAACCACGTTTCCGTGTTATCCGCCGGCTCGGATCTGCTGCTGTTATCTGACACCGCGGATCTCATCGCGGCCCGGAAGTCGGCCGCGGGGTTTGAGCAACTGGCGCGTTATACGGTCGCGGATTCGAAAACTTTCGCGCATCCGGTGCCGCTCGGCAAGGGATTGCTGGTGAAGGACGAGAAGAATCTCACCTTGTGGCGGCTGCCGTAACAGTGCGGCGGCTATATGATGTTCAGTGAACATCATGAGAATCCGACTTGCCGCGGCTCTGCTGGCGATTCCGCTCGTCAGCCAGGACACTTCCAAGCCATCGTTCTATGAACCCGCGCTGAACCCGGCGCGGGAGGAAATCGCCTTTGTTTCCGGCGGCGACATCTGGACTGTACCGCTGGCCGGAGGCGAGGCGCGGCTGCTGGTGTCGCATCCGGCGACGGAGTCGCGGCCGGCCTATTCGCCGGACGGAAAGAAGCTCGCCTTCGGGTCGAACCGGACCGGCGGCGGGGACATCTACGTTCTGGACCTGGACAGCGGCGAGCAGAAGCGAATCACGTTCGACGACGGCAACGAATCGCTGGACGGCTGGTCGCGCGACGGGAAGTACCTGTACTTCACCACGAACTCCACCGATATCGCGGGAACCACAGACGTCCACCGCATTCCTGCATCGGGCGGAACACCGATGCCCGTGGCGGACGACCGTTACATGCCGGAATTCTACTCGGCGCCGGGACCGGCGCCCAACACCTTCGCGCTCACCGCGAGGGGCGGACAGGCGTTCGGGCAATGGTGGCGCAAGGGACACAGCCACATCGACGAAAGCGAGATTTGGATCCGCCGAGAGGGCGTTTACGAGCGTGCGGGTCTGCCGGGCGGCGCTCGCGATATGTGGCCCATGTGGGCCGCCGACGGCAAGAAGCTGTATTACGTTTCGGACCGGAGCGGCAGCGAGAACCTGTGGGAGAAGACGATCGGCGGAGGCGAGCCCAAGCAGTTGACGCAGTTCCGCGACGGCCGGTTGATCTGGCCCAAGATCGGCAAGGATGGCAAGCGGATCGTGTTCGAACGCGACTTCGCCGTGTGGACCTTCGACGTGGCGAGCGGTAAGGCAGCGGCGGTTCCGATCGCGTTGCGTGGTGTTCCCGCCGGACCCGCTGTATCGCGGCAGACGTTCAACACGTTCCAGGAAATGGCGCTTTCCCCGGACGGCCGCAAAGTGGCGGTGGTGGCGCACGGCGAGATCTTCGCGGCCTCCTCGCGCGAGGGCGGCGCGGCGTTCCGGGTGACGCGTACGCCCGGAGTGGAAGGCGATCTCGCCTGGTCGCCCGACTCGAAGAAAATCGTGTACCGCTCCGACCGGGGCGGCAAATACCAACTATATCTGTTCGATTTCACAAACAACACGGAATCGCAGCTTTCCAGCGGCTCTTCCGATTACGGTCCGGCGTTCTCGCCGGACGGCAAGAAGGTCAGCTTCCTGCGCGAGGGCGAGAAGCTGATGGTGGCCGACCTGGGTTCCAAGCAGGAAACGACGGTTGCGCAAGCCTCGTTCTCCCGGCCGCCGAACTCGGGGGGCGGGCGAGTTGCGTGGTCTCCGGATTCGCAGTGGATCGCCTTCCTTGCGCCGGGCGAGCGGAACTTCGCGAACGCTCAGGTGGTCGCGGCCTCGGGCGGCGCGGCGCGGCAGGCGTCCTTCCTGCGGAACACCTCCGGCGGATCCCTGGTGTGGAGTCCGGACGGCAAGTACCTGTTGTTCCGGACGGGCCAGCGAACGGAAGAGCCGGAGATCATGCGGATCGACCTGCAGCCGCGCGTGCCCCGCTTCCGCGAGGATCAGTTCACCGACTTGTTTAAGGACACTCCGCGGCGGCCCGATGCCGCGAAACCGGAGACCCAGGCAAAGGAGCCCGTGCGGATCGAGTTCGATGGAATCCGGCGGCGCATCACCAGCCTTCCGCTGGGCGTGGAAGCGGGCGAAATCGCCATCAGCCCGGACGGCAAGACGCTGCTGATCACCGCCTCAGCCGAGGGTCAGGTGAACCTGTACACGTACTCGCTGGACGAGCTGGCGCGCGAGCGTCCGGTGGCGCGGCAGTTGACCTCGACGGCGGGCATCAAGTCCGACGCGCAGTGGTCGCCGGACTCGCGGGAAGTGTACTTCCTGGAACAGGGCCGGGTGCTTTCGGTGAACGTGGAGAATCGCAATGTGCGGCCGGTGGCGGTAAGCGCGGAGATGGACATCGACTTCCACCAGGAGAAGCGCGAGGTGCTGTCGCAGGCCTGGATGTACCTGAATGACAACTTCTACGATCCCCAGTTCCACGGGGTGGATTGGAAGGGGATGCCGGCGCGTTACGCGCCTTACGTGGCGGGAGCGAGGACGCCGGATGAGATGCGCCGCGTGATCGGGCTGATGATCGGCGAGTTGAATGCCTCGCACACCGGCATCAGCGCGGGCGGACCGCCTCCAGGCACGGGCGGGGGTCCCGCCGCGGGGGTGGGCAAGCTGGGATTGCGTTTCGACCGGGCCGCCTATGATGCAACCGGGCAACTGAAGGTGAGCGAAGTGATACCGCTGTCGCCCGCGGCGATCGCGGGGGTGGCAGGCGGCGAGACCGTGGCCGCGGTGGACGGCGTCACCGTGACCGCCGCGCACAACCTGCACGAACTGCTGCAGAACACAGTGGGCCGGCGCGTGACGCTGTCGCTCGAAAGCGCGTCGGCGCGGCGCGACGTAGTGGTCAGTCCCATCAGCACGGCACAGGAGAAGCAACTGCTCTATCGGGCGTGGGTGGAGAATCGCCGCGATTATGTCAACCGCGCGTCCGGCGGCCGTCTGGGATATGTCCACATGCCCGACATGTCGGCGGGATCCCTGCGGCAGCTCTATCTCGATCTCGACGCCGACAACCATACGCGAGAGGGTGTCGTGATCGACATTCGCAACAACAACGGCGGCTTCGTGAACGTATATGCGATTGACGTGTTCGCGCGGCGCGGATATCTGAACATGACGCCGCGCGGCCGCACGGCGGCGGCCCCGGCGCGAACGCAGCTCGGCCAACGATCGCTGGAGAAGCCGACGATCCTCCTTACCAATCAGCATTCGCTTTCCGACGCCGAGGATTTTTCGGAAGGCTATCGCACGCTGAAGCTGGGCAAGGTGGTGGGCGAGCCCACCGCGGGCTGGATTATCTATACCGGCGGCGCGACCTTGATCGACGGGTCCAGCCTGCGGCTGCCTTCCACCCGGATTACCACGAACGACGGGGTCAATATGGAGCGAAATCCGCGCCCGGTGGATATCGAGCTCGATCGGCCGCTGGGCGAGTGGCAGGCGGGCAAGGATTCGCAGTTGGATCGCGCCGTGGCGGAACTGCTGAAGCAACTGGGACCGGGCCGGCGTCCGTCGCAGTAAGAAAGCAGCGGGCCGGATGGCTGTGTCGCCGTCCGGCCCGCTGTTTCCTCCGAGGTCCGCTTACTGGCCCTTCTTGTGGCCCTTTTCCTTGTGTTTCTTCAAAACAGTGCGAGCCGCGACTTCTTTCGCGCGGTCTCCATAACGGCCGCTTTCCTTGGCCGACTCCAGGATGTGTTCGTACTGGCGCTGTTCCTTGTCGCCGACACCCTGAAGATGTTTCTTCCTAGGCACGGCCGAACCCGGAATCGGACGGGCCGTCGGAGCCCTGGAGCTTCACCATTTTGTTGTACAGCCCGAGGATGAGCAGAGTGGGAGCCCACTGGCCCACGAAGTTCGCTTTCTCCTCGCGACCGCTCATCTGCAGCATCAAGGACAGTCCGATGGAGCCAAGCGCGGCCCAGAGGAACGTGTCGGAGGGCAGCTTCGCGGTCTGCTGCTCGATGGTGCGCGCCACCCGTCCTTCCCGATGCTCCGGGCGAGGACGCGTTTCCGGCTGATTCTTCATTTCGATGTCCGTCATCATTGAGTCCATAAGACCTCCGGGTATGCTGTAGCAAACAGCTTGCCACCCGGCGCGAGCATGGAAACGCGCCACAATATCGCGCCGCGATGGGAAACGGAGCGAACGGCACACGAAGTTTTCACCGCTGGAAGAACAATCTGCTCCGGCGCGGCACCCGCGAAGTATACTCGGGCAATGAGGCTTCGCGCGGCGCTAATCGCTTGTGTAGGACTACTTCTTGCAGCACAGGAGCGATCCCAGAGCGGTCTGGACTTCGAGGGCGAGCGGCCCATGGTCAGCCAGCCGGAGCGAGCTCCCAAGGCGATGGTGACCTCCACCCACGAGCTTGCCACGCGCGCTGGGCTGGACATCCTGCGGCGGGGCGGGAACGCGGTGGACGCCGCTGTCGCGGTGGGTTTCGTGCTTGCCGTGGTGCATCCGGAAGCGGGGAACCTGGGCGGCGGCGGATACATGCTGGTGCGGATGGCCGGCGGGGAGACGCGAGCCATCGACTACAAGGAGTCGATCCCCGCGGCGGCGCGGCTGGATCGCTTCCCGGCGTCCGATCGTCCTTACGTCGGCTTCAAGACCGCGGGCGTTCCCGGCACGGTGGCGGGGCTCGCGGCGGCGCATCAGCGATTTGGAAAACTCTCCTGGAGCACGGTGCTGGAGCCGGCGCGGCGCATCGCCGCCGACGGATTTCCCACCTCTCAGCGCATGGAGATCGTGTTGAAACTGCAGGTCCCGGTGATGAAGCAATTCCCGGAGGCGGCCAAGCTATTCCTGCATGGGTCGGACCAGCCGCTGCGGCAGGGCGAGCCGCTGAAGCAGCCTGAACTGGCGGCGACGATCCGGCGAATCCAGAAGAAGGGCTGGCGCGAGTTCTATGAAGGGGAGACGGCGCGCCGCATCGCTGCCGACATGGCGGCAAACGATGGCTTCATCACCCTGGAGGACCTGCGAAACTACAAAGCCTACGACAAGGATCCGCTTTCGAGCACGTATCGCGGGTATACGATCCTGACCATGCCGCCCTCCAGTTCCGGTGGGTTTCCGCTGCTGCACATGCTCAACATGCTGGAGAAGCTTCCCATGAAGCTGGGCATGGAGGGTTCGGCGGAGTCGCGCCACTATCTGGCGGAGGCGATGCGCCGTGCTTACCGTGACCGGTCCTTGTACGCCGCGGACCCCGCGTTCCGTCCGGTTCCGGTGGGGCAGATTTTGGACAAGGACTACGCGGCGCGGCTCGCCGCTTCGGTTCGCGCGGATCGCACGACGCCGCCCGCCGAGATCCCGCGGCTGGAATCCCAGACGACTTCGTCCAATGAACTGGACTTCGAGAGCGCCCACACGACGCACTACTCCATCGTTGACCCGCAGGGCAACCTGGTGTCGAACACGTACACGCTGGGCAGCTTCTACGGCTCGCAGGTGGTGGCGAAGGGGACGGGCGTGCTGCTCGGCGACATGACCGGGACATTAGCGGCGGGAGCAAAGCGCGCGGCTCGAAACGCCGGCCGGGACGGGTTGGGCTCCTCCGGGTTCCAGCCAGGGGCGCGCATGGCTTCGACCATGGCGCCGGTGATCGGCTTGCGCAAGGATGGGTCACCCTGGTTCGCGCTGGGGACGCCGGGCGGCGGCACCATCTCTAACACGCTGGTGCAGGTGGTGGTGAATCTGATCGATTACCGGATGTCGCTGCGCGA
>CAYOQB010000058.1:0-28656 GCA_964406035.1 uncultured Solibacteraceae bacterium
GGGTCACCGTGACCGGGCGCATCTCGCAGAGTATGGCACGGAGGCCGGCACGCGCCACCTGCCAGGCGGCTTCAGAGCCGGCCAAGCCGCCGCCGATGATGTGGATGGGCTGGTTCACGCCGCAGCGCCGCATTCGCGGCTAGGCCTCCCGATACTCGCCGAACACCTTTCGCAGGCGGTCGGAAATTTCGCCCACCGTGCACAGCGCCTCGCAGCAATCGAAGATGCGCGACATCAGGTTGTCGGAACCGCGGGCGGCGGTTTCCAAGGCGGTGAGTTTCGCTTCCACCTGGGAGGCGGATCGCGAGGCGCGGAGTTCGCGCAGGCGCGCCACCTGCTGCTGCTCCAGCGCGGGATCCATGCGGAATACGGGCGGAGCGGTTTTTTCCTCCTCGCGGAAGCGGTTGACGCCGACGACGATTTCACGGCCGGTCTCGACGGCCTGTTGATACTCGTACGCGGCGTTCTGGATTTCGCTCTGGATGAAGCCTTTCTCGATGGCGGCGAGAGTGCCGCCCAAGGCATCGATGCGATTCAGGTATTCGGACGCGCCGGTCTCGATCTCATCGGTGAGACGCTCGATGACTTCGCTTCCGCCCAGCGGGTCGGCGGCATTCACGACGCCGGTTTCGCAGGCGATCACCTGCTGGGTGCGCAGCGCGAGGGCGGCGGAGGCTTCGGTGGGCAGGCCCAGCGCTTCGTCCTTGCCGTTGGTGTGGAGCGATTGCGCGCCGCCCAGGACGGCGGCCATCGCTTGCAGGGAGACGCGCACGATGTTGTTGTCCACCTGCTGCGCGGTCAGCGTGGATCCGCCGGTCTGGACGTGGAAGCGCAGCATCATGGATTTGGGGTTGCGCGCGCCGAAGCGGTCCCGCATCAGCCGCGCGTAGAGGCGGCGGGCCGCGCGGAACTTGGCGATCTCCTCCAGGAAATTGTTGTGGGCGTTGAAGAAGAACGAGAGGCGCGGGGCGAAGGTGTCGATCTCGAGCCCGGCATCGATCGCGGCCTGGATATAGGCGACGGCGTCGGCCATGGTGAAGGCGACTTCCTGCACGGCGGTGGAGCCCGCCTCGCGGATGTGGTAGCCGGAGATGGAGATGGTGTTCCACTCAGGCATCTCGCGGGAGGCCCAGGCAAAGAGGTCGGTGATGATGCGCATCGCCGGGCGGGGCGGATAGATATAGGTGCCGCGCGCGATGTATTCCTTCAGGATGTCGTTCTGGATGGTGCCGGAGAGCTTGCGGATATCGGCCCCCTGGGCTCGCGCTACCAACGCGTAGTAGGAGAGCAGAATGGCGGCGGTGGAGTTGATGGTCATCGAGGTGGTGATCTTGCCCAGCGCGATGCCGTCGAACAGGCGTTCCATGTCCGCGAGCGAGCAGATCGCGACGCCGACGCGTCCCACCTCGCCTTTGGCCAGGGGATGATCGGAATCCATGCCCATTTGGGTGGGAAGGTCGAAGGCGACGGAGAGTCCGGTGATGCCTTGCGAAAGCAGGTAGCGGTAGCGGCGGTTGGACTCCTCGGCGGTGCCGAAGCCGGCGTACTGGCGCATGGTCCAGGGGCGGCCGCGGTACATGTCGGGGTAGATGCCGCGAGTGAACGGAAATTTGCCGGGAGTGCCGAGCGGATCAGTCATGAGCGATTGATTTTGCGAGCCTTCCAAAACGATGCGGCGCCAAAGGCGGCAAGCACCAGGGTAAAGCCGCCGGAGATGAGGGCGCGGAAGAGGCTGCCGGGGTCGGTGTCGTTGATTTCGCGCGCGGTACGGATAGCGGAGGATCCGAACCAGACCGCGAGCACGATGAAGAAGAATCCGATGACTTCATTCCAGAGCACCCGGAGGGGCCGGATGACACCGGGGACAACATGCCGGACAAAGCGCGCCACCACGGACATAATGAGAGCTTCTTCCCATGCTAACGCAACCGCTGGAGATTCACCGCCGCGCGGTATAGAATCGGGGGAACGATGCCGATACGGTGAATGTCGGCAGGGAAGCGCAGGTCCGCCGCGGGAAAGCGGGTGTTGGAGTCGCACGCGGGGCGGCGTTCAGGTGACATGCTAAGGTTTACCGGAAATCCGGTAGGCGGAAACGGTTTGAAAACGCCCGGTGTCAGGACATTGTGTGCAACCCTTGGGGTTGCGGCAACATCCTGATTAGTAGAGCCGAAATGGCCCGGAGGAAAGAGGCATAACTTGGACGATCGACTCAAGGATCTGATGCAGGAACTCGGAAACGCGATCAACGAATCCCTGTCTGACTCCGATCGGATCGCCGCCGCCATTGGCGAGATCAAGCGAGCCGGTTACGACGTCTTTCTGGTGCTGGAAGCCACCATCGGCTTCAACAAACGGGAGGATTCGGACGACGAGCCCGAAGTCCCCACCGAACCGCCCGCTCGCCGAAAGTTCGAGACCACGGGCAAGATCAAGCTCACGACTCAGGATCAGAAGTTCCTGAAAGCTCTGAAGATCTCCGCCGACGAGGAACACCGCTAAGCTCCTGGTAGACGTCCCACGTCCGCCGCACCGCCGTCTCCCAGCGAAACTGCGCGGCTCTTTGCAACGACTTGGCTTGCAGTTGTTCCCGTAAACCCGCGTCGCGCATCAGTTGCCCTAATCCTTCCGCGATCGACTCTACGTCATCGGCGTCCACCAGCACTCCCGCATCGCCTACTACCTCCGGCATCGCCGACCGCCGCGAAGTCAGCACCGGAACACCGTGCGCCATCGCTTCCAGCAGCGGCATCCCAAAGCCCTCATCCAGTGAAGGAAAGGCAAAGATACGTGCTTTGCCGTACAGGCCGGCCAGGGCGGAATGGCTGGTATAGCCGGGGAGAATGATATCGGCGCGCCTGGGGCTCCGCGCCACGGCCTCCAACGTGGCTTCACTGCCGTAGCCGGTGGAACCGGCGAGGATCAGCTTCCATCCCGGCGGCGTGCGGTCGAATGCCTGCACCAGGCGTTCTGAGTTCTTGCGTTTTTGCAGCACGCCGACAAAGAGGATCACGTTCTCGCGCTGGGAGTCGGGCAGCGGCTCGGCGGCGGGGGGGTGGACGCCGTGCGGGATGATGCGGATGCGGGAGCGTTCCACTTGCAGCAACTGCACCAGGTGGTCGGCGGTGGCGCTGCTTACGGAAATGATCAGATCGGCGCGCCGCGCTGCCTCAACGGCCTGGCGGGTGAAGCGGGCGCGGAACTCCGGCGTGGAGTACTCCCCGGTCATCACGAAGAGATCGTGGAAGGTGGCCACGGCGCGGCGGTAGCGCCAGGCATCGAGACGCTGATTCAAGCTGTGGAAGACGCCGGTGAACGCGGGCGTAACCGGGGTCAGCAGCCAGCGGCGCGCATTCGGCGGCAGGTTCTCGGAAAGAGCCTGGCGGAAGCGGTGGCCGCGATAGCAGAAGCGGAAGGGCGACTCGGGATGGGCTTGCGCGAGGCCGTACAGGATCTCGCGCGAGTAAATGCCGACTCCGGTAAGCTCGCTGCCCAGGCTATAGGTCGCGTCGATCCCGCAGATCAATCTAACCGGCTATTGTCGCACGGCGGCGGATGGTTTCCGGCTGCGCGAGCGGCGTCAGATCCGCTTCCAGCGTCTCCAGTGCGGAAGCGAGGTCCGATCCGCAAGGCACTTCGCGGCACTCGAAGCCGAACCCCTCGAGCCGCTGGAGGTCTTCGCTTCCCAGGCGCAGCGCGGCCAGCCGGCCGTCCGCCATGCGGCCGAGCACGTCGGCGCGTTCCAGCCAGATACGCGCGGGCTCCGGGATGTCACGCAAGTGGTCGCTGCGCTTACCGCTCTTCACGGTGAGCGCGACCACGCCTCCGCTTCCGGCGCGGGCGGCGGAGCGGATCAGCTTTTCGCCGATGCACAGGAATCCGGCGCGATTGGGAAGTCCGGTGACCGGGTCGAAGAGATTGGCAGAGCGAGCGGCGCGCAGAATGCGGTCGCGCTCGATGGAGTTGCGCATGGCGTGAGCCAGCGCGGAGGGCGTCAAGCCGCCGCGAAGCACGAAGTCCTGGGCGCCCTCGCGGATTAGCCGCGCGGCCAGCGCCTCTTCCGCGGGAGTCGCGAGCAACAACACCGGCGCTGGCGGCTCGACGTGCAGCAGAGTCCGCAAGCTCGCGGATCCCTTGTAGCGGTCCAGGCGCAGCATCACCAGATCCGGACGTTCGGTCCGAATCACGTCCACTCCGTCCACCAGGGCGCTTACCGACAGCAGCTCGCAACGCACCCAGGCTCCCCAATGCTGGCCGGACTCGATCGCCGCCAGCAGCCCCCGAATCTGTTCCACGCTCACCGGATCCGGTTCGATGAGCAACGTACGAATCTTCATGACAAGGCCTCACTTCAGCCCGAATGAGTAGTGCAAATGACGGCCGCGGATTCTCACCCCGCGATCCGGTATTCCTTCAACTTGCGATACAACGTGGTTCTTCCGATGCCCAGCAGGGTGGCAGCCGTGGCGCGATCGCCGCGGGTGTACTGCAGCGCCTGCATGATGGCCTTTCTCTCCAGTTCCACCAGGGGCACGACAGGACTGTCGGCGGCGGAGCGCGGGTCCGGCTGCTCCGGGGCCGGCTGTGTAATTTCCGCGGAGACGGACGGTCCGGCGGAGAAAGCGGCGGCCGCGGCGGCCCGGTACTGGCCGTTCCGCTGCGCCAGCCAGTGCTGCAGGCTGGAGGGCAGGTCCGTCACGTGGACCAGCGGTCCGCTGTTGACGGCCATGGTGTGCTGGATGCAGTTCTCCAGCTCCCGCACATTGCCCGGCCACTCATAAGCGAGCATTGCTTCCAGTGCTTCCTGGGTCAGGCGGTGGGTTCCGCCGCAACGTTCCAGGAAGTGGGCGATCAGGGACGGCACGTCCTCCTTGCGCTCCCGCAAAGGAGGCAGCCGCAAGCTGACGACGTTGAGGCGGTAGTACAGGTCGCGACGGAAGGTGCCCTTCTCGACTTCCTTGGCGAGGTCGCGATTGGTGGCGGCGATTACGCGGAAGTCGGAGCGGCGATGGAACAGCGAGCCCACCGGCCGGAACTCCTTTTCCTGAATTACGCGCAGCAGCTTGGCCTGCAGGTCCAGCGGCAGCTCGCCGATTTCGTCGAAGAAGGCGGTTCCGCCGTTGGCGTGTTCGAGCAAGCCGACCTTGGCTCCGGCGGCGCCGGTGAAGGCGCCCTTCACGTGTCCGAACAGCTCGCTTTCCATCAGCGGCCCGACCATGGAGGAGCAGTCGATGGTGACGAAGGGTCCGACGTTCTCCACCTGGTGCACGGCGCGAGCCACCACTTCCTTGCCGGCCCCGGTTTCGCCCAACAGCAGAACAGGCCAGCGGCATTTGCCGAGCTTCTCCGCCATTCGCATCACCTGGCGCATGCGAGGCGATTGTCCGACCAGCATGTGCCGCGTCGGATCGAGCGTTGCGGCCATGCGGCTCGCGCCCGCTGCTTTGTTGTCCCAACCTGACGGTGTCAATGTGGAGGTTCCCATTTGTATAGTGCGTGCTCGTGTCTAAAACTCTACGATTAGTTTCAAAACGGAACAAGAACCGCGAAGAGGGTGCGGGGCCAGGTCTTGGAGGGGGTTGCCGCTACCCCCACATGGGGGTGAGGCATAGTACTAGCGGTCGGCGTTCCAACTGATCACGAACGCGTCGGGATAGCGTGAGCGCAGTGTTTCCAGCAGTTTCAAGGCAGCCTCGCGATCGGGAGCGGCGCCGGCGACGACGCGCCAGCGCTCCTCGGAGCCCTGGGAGACGACGGCGGGGCGGATGCGGTCGCGCTCAAGGCGGCGGCAAAGTTCCTCGGCGCGATCGCGTTCCTGGAGCGAAGCCACTTGCACGCCGTACCGCAAGGACACTCGCGCGCCGGGTGGAGGCGCGATCACTTTCAGCTTCACCCGGGCGATGCCGGAGCGGACCATGTCGATCTCGCCGGCGGCGGCGCGGGAGAGATCGATGACGCGGCCGCCGACGAAGGGACCGCGATCGTTGATGCGCACGGAGACCTCGCGATCGTTGTCGAGGTTCCTCACGCGAACCCACGCGCCGAAGGCGAAGGTGCGATGCGCGGCGGTGAGATCGTTCATGTCGTAGATCTCGCCGCTCGCCGTCTGGCGTCCGTGATACGGCACGCCGTACCAGCTCGCGACGCCGCTCTCGATGGTTCCGATGCGCGGCGCGGTTCCGATGACGGCGCGTCTCGCGCAGGACGCGGTGAGCGACAGAAGCGACACAAGCACCACTCCGAGGATGCGCATCATCACGGCGACCCCTTGAACAAAGGCTCAGAAGCTATAAAACAATTCTACAGCACTACGTTTTTGGCGTGCGAGGGTCCGCGCGGGGGATCGCGCCGCTCCGCGAGAGTCATTTTTTTCTTGACAACGATTCGAAAGCACCTTATATATGAATCACACTGCGGTCTCCTCGTGAGAGCGCAAATCTTGATGTTAGGGAGAATTGATTCGAATGAAGAACGCAACCAAGAAGGCCCCGGCGAAGAAGGCTGCTAAGAAGGCCACCAAGAAGAAGAAGTAGCTTCGACCGGTAAAACTCTAGACACCAATGGCCCCGAGCAATCGGGGCCGTTCTCTTTTTGGAGGGCGTGCCCGGCGGCGCTCAGCGCGATGCGCGCAGCACGCGGAAGGTCTCGCCCATGCCCGCCAGCAGCGTCTTCAACTGATTGCGCAGCACGCGCGATTCGCCTTCGTCCCCGGCGCGCAGGATCTCCTCGAAGCCATCCCGCTCCCCCAGCCGCAACAGGAACTTGGCCATGGACTCGAGCGGCGCCGCGCGGAAACCGCGCAGCTCGAAGCGGTCGCGCAAAGCATCGAAGTCGGCGTGCGCGGTGATGTCCCGCGCGCCGGGATCCTTCAGGACGCCGGCATCCGCGCGGTGACCGCGATAGCTCATCAGCGTTCCCTCGGGAAAACGGATCCGCTCCCGCCGCGTGAGGCCATAGTCGATGACCAGTACGGTTCCCGAAGAGAGCGAGTCCGCGATGCGATCGACACACTCGAGCGCGGCGAGGCAAACTTCCATGCGCTCGCCTTCCCGCATCTCCGGCGCGTAGCGCGCGGCGTACTCCGCGACTTCGCTGCTCACATCGCCGCCGGGAACGAAGGTAAAGCGTTCGTCGCGCCAGCCGACATCGAGGTAGTGGAGTGTCCCGCCGCGCATCTCGATGAGGTCGACGGGAAGGGCGTCAAAGAACTCGTTCGCCAGAACCACGCCGGAGAAGCGCGAGGGAAGCGAGCCGCCGGCTTCGATCGCCGTGTAACCGAAAGGCAGGAGGAACGGGGCGAGTTCGCCTCGCCCGGCGCCCAGTTCCACGACGCGGAAATCGGGGGCGCCGGCGAGATCGGAGACGGCGCGCCGGATCAGGCGGCCGAACGCGGGTTGCAACTGCCCGGCGGTGAAAAAATCCCCGCCGCGTCCGAAGGGGTCGCGGTGGGGCTGGCGATAGTACCCGGTTTCCGGCGAGTACAAGGCTAAGTCCATGAATCTTCGGAACGGAATTGCGCCGTGGGTCCGGATCGCGGCCAGGATCGCTTGGCCAGCCGGTTGCATCCTTATATTATGCAGGCGGAAGACTGGAGTAAGATGAAGATACGTTCAGGATTCCGGAACGGCCGCAAGGTTGCTTTCGTCTTTTCCAGTGACAGACGTGTGAGCCGAAATCGACCCCGCCGCCCAGATGCGTCCGGGGCTTTTGCGTCTCAGGAGTAGATAAGTTATGAACCGCATGAAAACAATGATGTTGCTCGCCGCGTTGACGGCCCTGGTGCTGTTCATCGGGCGCGCGATCGGGGGACAGCAGGGTTTGGTGTTTGCGATCGTGATCGCCGGTCTGATGAACTTCGTATCGTACTGGTTTTCCGACAAGATCGTGCTTTCGATGTACCGCGCTCAACCGGTGACGCCGGAGGAAGCGCCGGAGCTCTACCATCTGGTTCACGATCTGGCGATGCGGGCGGAACTGCCGATGCCCAAGCTGTACATCCTGCCGGAGGATACGCCGAACGCCTTCGCCACCGGCCGCAACCCGCAGCACGGCGCGGTTGCCGTGACCGCCGGAATCATGCGGCTGTTGTCCCGCGAGGAATTGGCGGGCGTGATTGCGCACGAGCTGGGACACATCAAGAATCGGGACACGCTGATCATGACGGTGTCGGCGGCGCTTGCCGGCGCGCTGAGCCACCTGGCGACGATGGCGATGTGGGGCGGGCTGCTCGGCGGGCGGCACAGCGACGACGAGGAAGGAGCGAACCCGATCGCGGGGCTGCTGGGAATTATTCTGGCACCGATCGCGGCGTCCCTGATCCAGATGGCGATTTCGCGGTCGCGCGAGTACCTGGCGGACGAAGCGGGCGCGCGTTACTCGGGCAACCCGATGGCCCTGGCCAGCGCATTGCGCAAGATCGAAAGCTGGAGCCAGCGGATTCCGATCCACGACGGCAATCCGGCGACGGCGCACCTTTTCATCATCAATCCGTTCACCGGAGGCGGCCTGGCGCGGATGTTCAGCACTCACCCGCCGACGGCGGAGCGCGTGGCGCTGCTCGAGGAGATGGCGCGCACGGGCAGCTACGTAACCGCGTAAGCGCGTAATCTCCGGATCCGGCGAGTCAGGCACAGGGCTCGCCGGATTCTGTTTGTACGCCCCCTTCAGCTATCCTGACTGTGCGGCCACCCGCGACGCCGGATGACGATCCTCTTCCCATTTGCCGAATACTGGTGGTTCTACGCCGGCTTCACGGCATTTGTCGTGGTGCTGCTGCTGCTGGACCTGGGGTTGTTCCACCGCAAGGATCACGCGGTGGGCTTCCGCGAGGCATCGCTGTGGACGTTGGCCTGGATGGGGCTGGCGGCGGTGTTCGGCGTGCTGCTCTATCAATACACGGCGAACAAGTTCGATGCCGCCACCGCCTCCCGTATCCTGCTGGAGTTCGCCACCGGATACGTGGTGGAAGAGTCCTTGTCGGTGGACAACATGTTCGTGTTCGTGCTGGTTTTCCAGTACTTCGGCATCCCGCCCAAGTATCAGCACCGCGTCCTGTTCTTCGGAATTCTGGGGGCGCTGTTCTTCCGGGCGGTGTTCATCGCCATCGGCTCCGCGCTGATTCAGTACAACTGGGTGCTGTTCGTGTTCGGAGCGTTCCTGGTCTACACGGGATACCGGATGTTCCGCGGCTCGCCGGAGGACCTGGACCCCGGCGACAGCCCCGCCATCCGCATCGTGCGGCGGCTGTTCCCGGTGACCGAGGAACTGCACGGGCATAGCTTCTTCACGCGAATCCACGGGCGGCTGCACGCGACCCCGCTTTTTCTGACGCTGATGGTGCTGGAGATGACCGACATCGTGTTCGCGGTGGACTCGGTGCCGGCAGTGTTCGCGGTGACCCGCGAGCCGCTGATCGTCTTCACCTCCAACATCTTCGCGATCCTTGGCTTGCGCAGCCTGTACTTCCTGCTGGCCGGCGCGGTGGGCAAGTTCCACCTGCTGCATTACGGGCTGGCGATCGTGCTGGTGTTCGTCGGGCTGAAGATGACGGTGCTGAACTGGGCGTTCGGCGGCCACTTCCCCATCGGGATCTCGCTGGCGGTGATCCTCAGCGTAGTGGGGGGCAGCATCGCCCTGTCGCTGCTTTATCCGAAGAAGGCGGAGGAGCACGTCGCGCCGGAGGTGGTGCTGAGCGACAACGAGCCCGGTTAAGTGCCGGCCACCCGCTCCGCGATCATCTGCTTCAACTGCTCGTACGGCATCCGGCCGGGATGAAAGAGCCGCACGACCCCCTTGCGATCGACGAGAACCAGGGTGGGCGTGGTGCTGGAGCCGTAGTTGCGGAAGGTTTCCTCATCCACCGGAACGGCAACGTCCTGCAATCCGGGGTAGAACTGCTTCCAGACCTCACCGATGTACTCCAACTCGACATCCGGCGGAGCGTCCTTGCCTCCGGCGACATAGCCATAGCGCTGGGTGGGCGCGAGGATGGTCAGACCTTGCGAGGCGAAGTCATCCTTGAGCCTGGCCAGAATGGGCGCCTGATATTTGCAGTCGCCGCACCAGTGCGCCCAAAAGAACAGGAGCACGGGCTTACCTCGTAACCGCGCCATCGCGGGCGGCTTGGGGCCGAAGTGATGCTTTGCGTTCACGGCGGGCGCGGGTTTGCCTTCCAGGCTCAGCAGGTTGATGTTCTTCTGGATGCGGGTGCGGATGGACGTCTCGCGGAACTTCTTCATCTCGCCTTCCAGGTAGGCCACCGCCTCGGTTCGCTGGTTGCGCCGCCCGAGCACCTGGGACTGGACCTCGATCGCGGCCCCCAGCGCGATGGGGAAGTTGGGATCTCCGTCCACCTTGCGCTTTTTCAGTTCCGCGATGCACAGGTCGTAGGTTTCCTGGGCGCGGCGGGCGGCATCGTCCAGTTTGCCGGCGCTGAGCGCGGCGCGGGCGGTCCAGGAATGGGCCTCCAGCCACTCGGGCGTGATGCCGCCGGCGGTCCGGGCCTCCTGCAAGAGCTTGTCGGCGACCGCGAAGTCGTTCTGGCTGAGCGCGCGGCGAACGTCCTGAATGATGCCCGCGGACAGGACCCCGGCGCATAGCACGAAAGTGAGTAGCTTCTTCATGTCACATCCCTGTGATCAGCAGGCCGCCGTCGACCACCAGCGTCTGGCCTGTCAGATACTGCGATCCGTCGCCCGCCAGCAGCAGCGCGGCTTCGGCGATTTCCGCCGGCTTGCCCACACGCTGCAGCACCTGCCGCGACAACTGCCTGCGCATCCGTTCCTCGTCGTTCCAGAAGTGCTCGCTGAGTTGCGTCTGGATCAATCCCGGCGCGATCGCGTTCACGCGAACGTTCCGGGAGCCGAACTCCAGCGCGTAGCCTTGAGTCATCATGATCAGCGCCGCCTTGGTCATCGAATACAGCAGGCTTTCAAACTGCGGCCGCAGCCCGGCGACCGACGCGATGTTGATGATGGATCCCCGCCCGCGCTCCAGCATCCCGGGCGCCACCAGCTTGGTCAACCGGAAGGTGCTCTTCAGGTTGATCTCCACCATCTTGTCGAACTGACCTTCGTCGAAGGTCAGGCACGGCCCCTGGGCGATATTGGTAGCCGCGTTGTTTACGAGGATATCGACGTGACCCAGCTCGGTTTCGGTAGTGCGAAAAAGCTTTTCGATGTCCTCCATCCGCCCCATGTGGGCAATCACCCCAAGCACGCGCCCGCCTCCGGGCCGGGTGATGCTTCGCGCCGCTTCCTGGATCGTATCCGCCTTGCGGCCGCAGATGGCGACGTTCGCCCCCTCCCGCGCGAACGTTTCCGCGATGGCGAGTCCGATGCCGCGGCTCGCGCCGGTGACGATCGCCACCTTGCCGTCCAGTTGGCCCATGGATGCTCCTGATCTATAGCGAAAGTGTCTTCAAATATTCCCGGAACGCCTGGCCCAGGTCATAGCGCTTCAACGCGAACTCCACCGTGGCCTTGAGGAAGCCGAGCTTGTCGCCTGCGTCGTAGCGATGGCCTTCAAAGCGGTAGCCGTAGATGGGGCGGTTGCGCAGCAGGTGCTTCAGGCCGTCGGTCAATTGGATCTCGCCTCCCGCGCCGGGCGGCACAGCCTCGATGCAGTCGAAGATCTCCGGCGTCAGGACGTAGCGGCCGATGATGGCCAGGTTGGAGGGGGCGTCCTCACGCTTGGGCTTCTCCACCATGTTGCGGATGCGGTACAGGCGATCCCGCGTGCCGTTATGCGCGACGGGTTCGGCGTCCACCACTCCGTAGGCGGAGATATTTTCCGGCGGCACTTCCATCAGCGCCACCACGGATGCGCCGTAGAACTCGTAGACGTCCAAAAGCTGCCGCAGGCAGGGGACCTCGGCGTCGATCACGTCATCGGCCAGGATCACGGAGAAGGGCTCATGGCCCACCAGTTCCTTGGCCCGCAGCACGGCGTGTCCGAGTCCCAGCGCCTCCTTCTGCCGTACGTAGGCCACGTTGATCATGTCCGATACGGTGCGCACGCTGGCCAGCAGGTCCCGCTTGTTGCCTTTCTCCAGCATGTGCTCCAGCTCGAAGCTGACGTCAAAGTGATCCTCGATGGCTACCTTGCCGCGGCCGGTGACGATGTAGATGTTCTGAATCCCGGAGTGAATCGCTTCCTCCACTCCGTACTGAATCAGCGGCTTGTCCACCAGGGGCAGCATTTCCTTGGGCTGCGCCTTGGTGGCCGGCAGGAAGCGGGTGCCGAGTCCCGCGGCGGGGAAGACGGCTTTTCGCACTTTGGGTATCATCACCTTCATTGTATTCGTGCATAATAGAGCGATGTCCGACGAGCGTACAGACATTGCTGTACATCTGTTCCGCGAAGCCTACGCGTCACAGATGCGGGGGAACCTGGACGAAGCAGTTCTCCTCTACAAGAAATCCATTGAGATGCTGCCCACGGCGGAAGCCTACACCTTCCTGGGCTGGACCTACCGCTTTCAGGGCAAGATCCAGGCCGCGATTGAAGAGTGCAAGCACGCGATCATGATCGATCCCACGCTGGGGAACCCGTACAACGATATTGGGGCGTATCTGATCGACCTCGGGCGGCCGAAGGAAGCGGTCTCCTGGCTGGAGCGGGCCTTGCGCGCCGCGCGTTACGAGGCGTATCACTACGCGTGGTTCAACCTGGGCCGCGCCATGCTGCTGACCGATCAATACTCGGAAGCGCAGCGGTGCTTCGAACGGGCGCTGGAGATCGAACCCAACTACGCCATCGCGGCGGAAGCACTCGGCAATTTGAAGCGGCTGCTGCAGTAGTTCAAGGCAGGATGGCGACGATGCGCACCGGGCCTCCGGTGCCGCCCTTGATCTTCATCGGCAAGGCGATCAGGGTCGCGCCGGTGGCGGGAAGCTTGTCCAGGCCCGCGACATTCTCCAGATTGTAGATCCCTCTGGCTGCAAGCACGCGGTGGGCGATGAAGTCCTTGGACGGTCCATGGTCGATGCTGGCGGTGTCGATACCGATCGCGTCGATGCGGCGCTCCTTCACCAGCCACTCCGCGGCTTCCTTCGACACGCCGGGAAAATGGAGGCCGCTCGCGTCGCCCGCCTTGTCCGAACCGAAGTACGCCTTGCGATCGCCCCAGAACTTGCCCCAGCCGGTGCGCACCAGCAGCGCCGCGCCGGCAGGAATGCGGCCGTGCGCTTTCTCCCAGGCCTGCAGGTCCGCGGGGGTCAAGCGATAGTCGCGATCGGCGGCGCACTGCGCGGTGATGTCGATCACCGCGGCGGGGCTTACCAGTTGCTTCAGCGGGATCGCCTCCGTCGTGGCGCCGTTCTCGGCGAAGTGGATCGGCGCGTCGATGTGCGTGCCCTGGTGCTCGCTGGCGGAGAAGCTCGCCATGGTGTACCAGTAGCCGCCCGGCGACATTCCCCACGCATCCTTTTTCCACTCGAAGGGCTTGGCGGTGGGCCAGAACAGCGTCTTCGAGTCGAAATCGTAGGTGAGGTCGACCAGCTTGGAATCGTCGATCTGCGCCGAGGCGCAGGAGCAGAGCAGTGCGAGAGCGAGCCAGCGCATCCCGCTATTCTACGGCGATTTCTTCAGGTCCAGCGGCGGAATAAAACACCCTACCGGCTTGGTTCGGCTGGCCGGCGCGGCGCGGCCGGCCGCGGCGGCTTCCAGCGCGTTGCGCAGATCTTTCTCGGTTACCACCGCGCGGCGCTTGCCCCAGGTGGCATAGGCGTCGTCGATCCGCCCGCGATACGCGATCATGCTGTCGCGGATCACGGCGGCTTCGGGAGTTACCGTCGCGCCGGTGGCTTTCACCAGTTCGTGGCGAGCGTCGTGGATTACCGGATAGCCCGCGTGCCCGAAGTCGGCGACGTGTTTGGCAATCTGCGCTGGAGTCAGATCAGGATCGACGTACACCAGGAAGCAACTGGTGCTGCCTTCATACTCCCGGCAGATCCGCTGGATCTCGCGAGCGTACTGGTTGGAGATGGGGCAGTCCGTGGTAACGAAGAACAACGCGGACATCCGCCCGGCGGGAGCGGAAAAGGGCGTTTGCATATTGCCGGCGGTATCGCGAATGCGCAGCCGCGTATCGACGTTGTCCTGTGCGGCCAGGCAATATGCAAACGCGAGTACCAGCGTCCAGCGCATCACTGCACCGCGATGGTGACGCCCGGCTGGCTCTTGACGGAACCAACCTGAAGCTCGACGGCGATGTTGCCGGACGGGGCGTCCGCCGGAATGCGGGCGTTCACCTGGAACAACCCGGCTACCGCGCCCGGCGCGGCGCCCGCGTAGGTGACTTCCGCCTCCCGTCCGCCGATGAAGACCTTGACCGCGCGCGTGGGCCGGGGCAGATTGCCGCCGGTGGCGAGCCGGCCGTCGAGTCCCGCCGGCTGGGTCTGGCCTTCGCCCGTCGCGTAGATGGACACGATGGAACCCTTGGCCGCGGGGCGCTGCGCGGAGTTCGCGGTGACGCCATCCTGGTTGAGCACCGCGCCCTGACCCCGGCCGCTGAAATCGGCGGTGAAGATGGAAGGCGCGACATCGGCAACCGGCAGCGGAATCAATTCCGAGTTCAACCCGTTGTAGCGGACGCGCATCTGCACGCCCTTCTTGCCGTCGACCGAATATGGCACGACGGCGGCGAGTTGTCCGGCCGAGGTGTAGATGAGCGGGGCGGGTACGTTATCGAAAGTCACTTGGGTTCCGGCGAGTTCGCCTGCGAGACGCCCGTCATCGCCGACGCGTCCGGTGGTCAGCGCCGCCGGTCCCATGCGGCTGCCATAGATTACGACGATCTTGCCGGGCGTGACCGTGCCGTTGCCGCCGCTGCCCGCGTCCACCACGCCGGAACTGACCAGCAGCGGGCGCGGCGAGGTGTTGGGACCGGGAATCAGCGCCGCCACCACCGCGGTCCGCAGAATGTTGTAATCGGCTTCCGTCTTGGGCGACACCATCAGCAGCAGGCTGCCCATCTCGTCAGTGGACTCCTCGCCCCAGCGCACGCGAACCGGAGGGTTGGCGGGGTTGCGGGGATTCTTCGCCGAGTTGTCGTAGATGATCTCGCCGTCCAGACGCGTGCCGCGCGGCAGCGCGACCATGTCCTGCAATGTGTACTGATCCTGCCAGTTGAAGTCCCAGTCCTTGATCCACAACAGGACCCGCACCTCGCCTCCAGGCAGCGTCGCGGTCAGCTTGGCTTCCTTCGCCAGGTAGTGCGCGTGCGCCGAAACCTTCACGCCGTCCACGTCCACGGGAAGGGTGAAGGCGCCGCGGACGCGGTAGTTCGCCTCGCCCGCCGGAATGTCGATACCGGCGCGGATGCCGAAGAACACCGGCGCTTGCACCTCCATCACCCGGCGCTCGGGTCGCGGGCCGAAGTACAGGCCGATGGTGGTCTTCTCCGTTTCGGCTTTCCCGCTGGGATGAAAGTGGGTCTGCAGCACCAGGTCCGAGCCCCGCGATAGAGGATAGGCGAGTCCTTCGGGAAGGAACTGCGCGGTCGTGCCGGGGACCCATCCGCCCAGCCCTCCGGTGAGCGCGTTTCCGAGATCGCCCACGCCGCCGGTGAACACCGAGCCCAAGCCCGGAAAGCCCGGCTGACCGTCGCGCCCGTCCTGCGATCTGGCGTTGCCGGTGTTATCGGAGAAGAACAGCACGTGATGCACGACACTGCGCGCAGAAGGACGCAGCTCGATCGCGCGCACCCATTTGTCCTCGCTAAGATTCAGTGGCAGCGCGAAATTGCGGTAGATATCGGGACCCTCCGCGGGAACGCTGAAGCCTTGCGGCATCTCCACGATCAGGTCCGGCGTGCCCAACTGCCAGCCGTCGGGGAAGCGCGGCAGAGCGGGCATCTTCGCCGGATCGCCTTCCGGCATCCCGTCCGCTACCCAGCGCTGGATCAACGCGATCTGCTCGTCGGTCAACCGCCGCTCGTCGCGGTAGGCGGTCCAGCCGGCTTCCGCCTTCCATGGCGGCATGTAGCGTTCCCGGGTGACAGCCGCGATGGTGCGCGCGCGCTTGGCCACATCCGCATAGGACAGCAACGGGAACGGCGCTGCTTCGCCGGGACGGTGGCAGGTGGCGCAGTTGTTATAGATGATGCCCGCAATGTGCTCGCTGAACGTAACTTGCTGCGCGGGCACCAGCGTCGCGGAGAGAATCAGAAGCGAAGATAAGGCGAACGGCGTCTTCATGCGCATCCTCAACCAATATAGCGTCCACTCATCCGGCCGTCCGGGAACGCACTTTCGCCCCCGCGGAGAGGCTGTTCGGCGGATGCACCACCAGGGTTTCGCCGGGCTTCACCCCGCCGCGCACCTCCACCTCGAACTCGCCGCGCCGGCCGATCTCCACCTCCCGGACGGCGGCGACGCCGTTTTCGATGACAAACACGGCCCATTTTTCGCCGCGGCGGAATAACGCACTGGCGGGGATCTTAGTGACCTCCGCCGCTTCCCACACCACGATCCGGGCCTCCACGCGGTAGCCGTCACCGAGCGGGCCGGGCGGATCGACGAAGTCGGCGATCACGTTCACCCGTTGCTCCTCGATTCCGAGCGCGGAGACCTTGGTGAAGGCATGCGGCTCGACGGTGCGCACCCGGGCGCGCAGCGTCTGCCCGCCGCCCCAGCCTTCCAGCAGCACCGGCATGCCGGCACGGATCTTCACCGCGTCGGTGGAGAGCACGTCAATCACAATCTCCAGATGCGTGGCATCGCCGAGAACCACCACCGGCGCGCCGGACGCCACCACGCGCTCGCTGCGCTCCATCACCTGCAGCACGCGGCCGCGCACCGGACTGCGCAGCTTCACCACCTGGGAGCCGTCGGCGCGATTTTCCGTCGCCATCAGCGCGGCTCGCGCGGCGCGGACGTCGGACTCGGCGGCCTCGGCGCGGAAGCGTATAGCCGCCAGCTCGGCCGCGGCGGCTTTCTCGGCGCTGCGGCTCTGCTCCAGTGTTTGCATGGGGATATCGCCGTTCTTGGCGAGGATCTCGTTGCGTTCGCGGTCGCGGCGTTTCTGCTCGAAATCCGCCTGCACGCGGCCGATGGCGGCGTTGGCCTCGCGCTGCAGATTTTGCGCGGTTTCCAGCCGGGCGGCCAGTTGCTCGCGTTCCCGCGGATCGAGAGGGACGGGATGAATCGACGCCACCACCTGACCGGCCTGCACATAATCGCCTTCGTGCAGCTCCACCCGCTCCATGCGCCCGGCCACGGGAGCGGCGATGACGAAGCGATCGTGCGCGCGTGTCTTGCCTTCCTGGTCGATGGTGACGCGCAGCGGACCGGAGACCGCCGGGGCCGTGTCCACGACGGTGGGTTCCGGACGCATGACGTAGGCCACGCCCGCCACGGCGGCAATGGCCACCGCGGCCCAACCCAGTCTTTTGATGAGCTTGCTCATTCGCGCGTCTTCAACACCTCGATGAGATCCAGATTCGCCAGCCGCCGCGCAACCGCCAGGCCGGACACCAGGGCCGCCGCCGCCACCACCAGAGTCGCAAATACGTAGGTCTGCCCGGTCATCACCAGCGGCATGCGGTACAGTTCGGTCTGCATCAGCTCCGTCAGCAGCGCGCAAGTGGCGTGGCCGATGGCCAGCCCGACCGGGATCGCCGCCAGGGTCAGCAGCGCCTGCTCGCCGAGCAGCAGCACTCCGATCTCACGCTTCGTGAATCCCAAAATGCGCAGCGAAGCCAGTTCCTTGCCGCGTTCCGAGAGTGCGACTCGCGCGCTGTTGTACACCACGCCGAAAGCGATCGCGCAGGCGAAGAAGATCAGAACATTGGTGGAGATCTTCAGGCTTTGCGCGACGATTTCGTCGAAGGAGCGGAGAGTGGCTTCGCGAATCGCGACTCCGCTTACCGCGGGAGTCCGCTTCAGGCGGGCGTACAAGGCGGGCGCAGCCTTCGAGTCCACGGCCAGGTACGCGCCGGAGGTCGCGCCGGATTCGCCCAGCAGGCGGTTCAGCGCGTCCCGTTGCATGTAGGCGGAGAAGCCGAGGATCTCGTCGACTACGTCCGCCACCACCACGTCGCGGACCGCGCGCTCGCCCTCCAGAATTTCGACGCGGATCCGGCTGCCCGGCTTCACCCCGAGGTGATCGGCGAGCGCCTCGGTCAGCACCAGTCCGTTGGGACTGAGCGGCACCGCCTCCAGCTTCTGGTCGATCAGGCGGCGGAGCTCGCCGCCGGGATCGAGGCCGAGAATACCGATTCGTTTGCTGCGATGCCCGGCGCGCAGCCGCGCCGGCGCCTCGCGATACGGTTCGCTGAGCAGGACGCCTTCCAGGCGCGCGACATCGTAGGCTGCCTGCGACGTCAGTGGCTCGCGGAAGGCGACCATGACGTCCTCGCGCTGCGCGATCTCGAACTGCAACTCCATCATGAAGTCCATGGCGTCGAAGAAGTAGCGTCCGATCACCAGGATGCCCACAGCGAGCGCAAGTCCCAAAACGGTCAACCCGGATCGCCAGGGTTGCCTCTCGATATTGCGCAGGATCATGCGGAATGACGAGGAGAAGAACGCGCCGATTCCCAGCCGCTCGACGATGCCGGGCCGGAAGTCGGCGGGCGGCTCGGGGCGCATCGCTTCGGCGGGCGGCAGGATCACCGCGCTCCGCACCGCGACCCAGGCGCCCACGGCAGCGGATGCCAGGCTGATTGCCGCACCCAATCCGATGACATCCAGGCGCCATTCGAATCGCAGGATCGGGAAGCGGTAGAAGTCCTGGTACACCGCCGCGAACACGTGCCCCAGCCATACTCCAAGCCCCACGCCGATCGCGGTGCCGCCGGAGACCGCCAGCAGCGCCATCTTCATATAATGCATGCCGACCATTGCGTTGGAGTACCCGAACGCTTTTAGCAGCGCGATATGCGGCCGCTGCAGCGCCACCAGCCGCGACAGCACGATGTGGATGAGAAAGGCGGAGACCGCCAGAAAAATCGCGGGCGTGTAAATGGATGAGACGCGATTCTGCTTGATCTCATCCGAGATGAAGCGATTCGAGATCTGATCCTCGCGGCCGTACGCGCCCAGGCCGCCGTAGCGATCGAGAAGGCGGTCCAGCCGCGCGATCACGTCTGCCTCGCGCGCGCCCCGCGCCAGCGACACAGCCACGTCGTTGAACGCCCCATCCATCTGGAACGCGGGACCGATCACCTCCCGGCTGATCCACAGGACGCCGAAGCGCCGGTTGTCCGGAAAGATCGACCCGCCGCCGCGGATTTCGTAGATGTACTCGGGCGAAAGCGCGATTCCTACGATGCGCAGCCGCACCCAGCGACCGTTCAGGATCGCGGAGATGGTGTCGCCCAGCTTCAGTTGGTTCGCGGTGGCGAACGCCTCGCTGGCCAGCACCTCATCGGATCGCCCCGGCTCCACCCAGCGGCCGCTGCGCAGGAACAGATCGTTCAATACGGGCGCGCGGCGCTCCGGGATCGAAACCAGGCGTCCGATCGCGGGCTCCTCCAGTCCCGGAACATCCAGGGTCACGTCCCGGACCACGCGAGTCTGCACCGCCGCGACGCCGGGGATCGCGCGGATCTCCTCGGCCAGGGACTCCGGCGCGCGCTTGACGTTGGCGAACACGTCCGCGAAGCGGTACTCGCTGTAATACGCGGCCTGGGTCAGCAGCAGGGACCAGTACGTGGCGCGCATCGAAACGAACGACGCGACGCCGCACGCCACCACGATGGTCACCGCCAGCACTTGCCCGCGCAGGTGCGCCAGGTCGCGGAAGAGCATCTTGGTGCGCGCCTTCACCATTCCAGCTCCGCCGGCGACAGCCGCTTCTCGTTGCGATGGATCTCCGCGATCTGCCCGCTGGAGATGCGCACCACGCGATCCGCCATGCCGGCAATGGCGGCGTTGTGCGTGATCACCGCGGTGGTGGTTCCCAGCTCGCGATTCACCTTCGCCAGGACATCCAGAACGACGCGTCCCGTTACCACGTCCAGCGCGCCGGTGGGCTCATCGCACAGCAGCACGTCGGGACGCTTGGCCACCGCGCGCGCGATCGCCACCCGCTGCTGCTCGCCTCCGGAAAGCTGTCCGGGGAAGTTGTTCAGCCGGTCCCGCAGACCCACCATCCCCAGCAGTTCGCGGGCGTCCATGGGCCGCTCCGCGATCTCGGTCACCAGTTGCACGTTCTCGAGCGCGGTCAGCGAGGGGATCAGGTTGTAGAACTGGAAGACAAAGCCGACATGCTCCCGCCGGAAGCGCGTCAGGTCGCGATCCGAAGCTTCGGTCAGGTTGTGATCGAGGTAGATCACCTGTCCGCTCGTCGGCGTATCCAATCCGCCCAGGATGTTCAGCAGCGTCGATTTGCCGCTGCCCGAGGGTCCCAGCAGGACCACCAGTTCGCCGCGATACAGGTCCAGGTTGACGCCGCGCAAGGCATGGACTTCCACGCCGTTCCCCGATCGGTAGACCTTGGAGACGTCGCGTAACTGAAAGACAGCTTCGGTAACAGCCGGAGTCACGAGCCTCCCGCGCGATTACAGTTGCCGGATCTTCTCGATCGCGTTCTCGAAGATCTCGGTCCCGGGCACCGGCGAGCGCGGGCGATCGCGTTCGCGATCCAGCCATCGCAGCAGCGCGGGCAGCGGGAACACCACCACGCCCTCGCGCAGCCGGCCGTTGGGCATCCAGGGGAGCACCGCTCCGAATCGCGCCGGAACGGGCATGCGGCGAATGGTTTCCGGCGAGGGCCGGCGGCAGTTCTCCGCCGGAGAGGTCACCAGGTACTCGCGGCAGGCCATGGGCCGGATCTCATAAATGGTGCAGCGTTCCTGGGCGAGGAACGGGCAGTCGATATAGGCGGCTACGTATTTCTCCGCGTACTCGCGCAGTTGCGGCTGCTCCAGTCCGTTCATGAAATCCGCATCCGTGCTGAGTCCCAGGGCGGAGAGTTGCCTTTCGGTCGCTTCAAATCGGGCCCGCAGCGCGGCCTGCTCCGCGGGCGGCAGCTCGTCGATCCAATCGGCGATCTCCAGCGCTTCCAGCGCGCTCATCGGGACCAACTGGCGGCAGCAGTGCGCGCAGCCTTCCCGGCAGGAGACGGTGTTGCCCTCGGCTTCGGCCACTTGCCGGCCGAACTCCACGAACGCGTCGCTCATGGAACGAAAGAGGGGCAGCATTGCTTTGGCGGGAATCGGATCTTCGGGGACCACCGCGCTGGCGTCCAGCACGGAGTCGCCGAACTGCACCGCAAACTCGACCATGCGTGCGCGGTTCATGGGTGTCGGGGATCGGAGTGGCGCGCCCGGAGAGACTCGAACTCCCGGCCTACTGGTTCGAAGCCAGTCGCTCTATCCGGCTGAGCTACGGGCGCGCACTGGCCCTATTTTAACTCCAGGCGCTACCAAATGTTGCCCGCGCCCGGCGTGTATGACGAGCCGACCACCGAGTTCGCGATCATGGTGTCGCACTGAACGGTCCCGGCGGTCTTGGTCATGGCCGCGTTGAGGTTCACTGTCCCGGCGTTGACGTTCACTTTGCTGGTGGCCACTTCCAGGGTGTTGCCGCAGTACATCCCAATGCGACCGGGTTCGAGCGAGATCAGATTCGATCCGCACTCCAATTGAACTCTCCCCGGCGCGCCAATGATCACGCGATCCCGCGCCACCAGCGCCAGCACCCCCGGCGACGCGATACTGACGGAGCCGTCCGCCCCCACCGAAACCGCCGCTTCCAGCTTCGCCAATCGCTCGGCGAGCATCCCCATCTTCCGGATCACGGCTTCTAGTGTGGCGTTGAGAGGATTCATCTCCCTGGCGATCAGGTCCGCGGCCGACTTCTTGTTGAACATGTCAAAGGCAGTAGGTGCGTAGAGGGTAGGCATGGGCCACATCTTACCCGAACCGTCATCGATAATGAAGCATGACCGGAGGCGGCCAGGAGGTGGAGGTAAAGCTGGCGGTGGCGAGCGCCGCCGCGGCCTGCCGTATGCTTCAGGACGCCGGCTATCGAATCCGTCGCCACCGCGTCTTCGAGCGCAACGATCTATACGACACGCCCGATCTCCGGCTGCGCAACGCTCAGGAACTGATCCGGCTCCGCTCCGCCGGCGGCGAGAACCTGCTGACCTACAAGGGTCCGCCCCTGGATGGCCGGCACAAGACGCGCCCGGAAGTGGAGGTCGCCGTGTCCGACGCGCCGGCCATGGAGTTGATTCTGGGGAAGCTTGGCCTGGCGCTGGTATTCCGCTACGAAAAGTACCGGACGGAATACGAGAAAACGGGCGAGCCCGGCCACGTCACCGTGGACGAAACTCCCATCGGCGATTTCCTGGAACTGGAGGGTCCGGCGGACTGGATCGACCGTACCGCCGCGGCGCTGGGGTTCGCGGAAGCCCAATACATCACCGCCAGTTATGGCGCCCTGTACCGCGAGCATTGCTCGCGAACCGGGGAAACGGTTTCCAACATGGTGTTTTAGCGTAGGTCACGCCGACAAAATAACCTTAGTACTCGAATCGAACCTTGAAGCCGGATGAGTCCGATGCTACTATCCAACCAAGCCTAGCTTAATCGACAGCGCGAGTAATGCTCACCGGCTGGAAAGCGCTGGAGGAAGCCGCAAGGTTCATGATTCAATGATTGCCTCGATTCTCATCATCGGGATTTCGTTAGCGCTATTCGTGTACTGGTTTCGCTACACCTGTCTGCTGATCCTGAGCGCGAAGACGACTCGGGACTACGCGGGCGAGGTCGCCGCAGCCAACCAGTTGGGATTCCTGGAAGTGCAGAAGTGCCTGCGCGTGGAAAACCTCGCGCTGGAAGAACTGCGACGCGCCCTGGATCGCGATTACTCGGTCCTGACGTATCTGCTGAGCAATACCGCGCAAGCCGAATTTGGAGGCGACACGCTGGAGCAGCAGATGCTGAAGGCTGACTACCAGATCATGAGGATCTGGTACGCGTTCACCCGGGCCGTGCTGCCGCGCCAGGCGCGGCACGCCCTCGAGGAAATGTCGCTTGTGGTTGCCCACTTCGCCAATGCGATGGGCGAGCGCAGCGCGGTAGCCGCCGAAGTCTGACAACGCCGCTCGCCCGGGTTTCCCTCCGGAGATCCGGGGAGTTGTGTTTATTGTCACTGGTTGCTCCCCTAAATTTCCTGATTCCTCCTCGTGATTTCTGCTAAATTGTGGGTTGCCCGGTATGCAATCCGCATCATCGCGCGCGATCTTTCTGGCCGCCATCCTGACGTTCCTGTTCGTCGTTGCCCGGGCTCAGCACCAGGCCATCACGATCGATGAAGCCGAGGCCTACCTTGCTTTCGTTCATCCGGAGGAGCCGATGTGGCGATATCCGGCTTCCGCTAACCACGTCCTGCACTCGCTGCTGTCCGATTTTTTCACTTCCCGGCTGGGCGTCTCTCACCTGACAGTGCGCTCAGCCGCGATCCTCGGGGCGGCCGTGTACCTGGCCGCTTGCTCCTATCTTGTGGTGCTGCTCTTTCGCCGCTGGTGGACCGGACTTCTGGCCTTTCTGGCCCTGACGCTGAATCCGTTCATTCTGGATCACCTGGTGGCGGCGCGCGGTTACGCGATGGCCCTCGGCTTTTACGCGGCTGCGCTGGCCATTCTGGGCCGCCTGATGGTCGGGCCGCCCGCCTCGGCGGTTCCGTGGGGCGCCGCTGCTTCACTCTGTCTGGCGCTGTGCTTTGCCGCGAACTTCTCATTCGCCCTGGCGGCGGCGATGCTTTGGTTCGCTGTGGCTTGGGCGGCGCTGCGCCGGCCCGGCTCGCGGTGGAGCATTGCGGCCGCCCTGGCGCTTCCGGGTCTGCTTGCGTACTTCGCGCTGGCGCACCGCACCGTTCTGGAGTGGCCGCAGGGTCAGCTTTGGTACGGTGCGACCTCGTGGGCCGAGACCTTCTGGCGGATGCTGCAGACCTCCACCTATCACCTTCCGCCGGCGTTCGTCGATCCGCCCCGCTACGAAGTCTTCCAGCGCACCCTGGTCTGGTGGATCGCGGGCGTGGGCGCCGCCTGGCTGTTCCGCATGGTGATCCTGGCCCGGAAGCGCGCTGAACTGGACCAACACGACCGGCGGCTGATGGCTTTCACCGTCGCCCTGATCCTGGTGTTCGCTGCAGCGATCGCCGCGCACCAGGTCGCCCGCTGGAGCACGGATCTCCTGCTGCCGCTGGATCGCACCGCGGGGTTTCTGTTGCTCTTGGTGACGCTCTTCGCCGCGACACCGGTAAGTGTCCCGCTGCGCGGCGCCGGCAGCAGGGCCGTGCTGGCCGGCGCTCTCGCATCTTGCGTGATCTTCTTTGCTCTATGCCTGCGGATCTCCTATTTCCGGGAGTGGAGGTTCGACGCCGACGTGCACCAGGCTTACCACATGCTCGCGAAACTGGAACGCGAACGCGGCATCCACCACGCGGGCACGCACTGGCTGTACTCCGCTTCGCTGAACTTCTACCGTGTGATGTACGGCAACAAGACTTTGCAGCCGTTCGTGGCGGTGAACAAGGGCGGCGACCTTCGCGAGTACCCGCAAGCTCGCGCCTACGTGCTCTGGTTTCCGGAGGACTATCCCTTTATCGAGAACGAGAAGCTGGAGATCGTGTACCAGGGCCGCTTCAGCGATGTGATAGTGGCGGTCCGCAACGCGGCGCCCCGCTAATCCGTGGCGCGGGTGCGTTCCGCCGCGAAGCCCATGCTGAAATTCTCACCCAGATACACGCGCCGCACCTCCGGATCGCTGCCCAGCGCTTGCGGCGTGCCCGAACGGAAGATACGCCCCGCGTTGATGATGTAGGCGCGATCCGTCACCGCCAGCGTCTCGCGCACGTTGTGATCCGTGATCAGGATGCCGATGCCGCTCCGCTTCAGCTCGAAAATGATTCGCTGCAGCTCCAGCACCTGGATGGGGTCGATGCCGGAGAACGGCTCGTCCAGCAGCAGGAACGCGGGATCGATCACCAGGGAGCGCGCGATCTCCACGCGCCTCCGCTCCCCGCCCGACAACATATAGCCTTTGCTCTGCCGCACGGTTCCGAGCCCCAACTGGTCGATCAGGCGGTTCATGCGGTCCAGACGCTCGCGACGGTTCAACGCCATCGTCTCCAGGATCGCCATCAGGTTGTCTTCGACGGAGAGCTTACGGAAGATGGACGGCTCCTGCGGCAGGTAACTGACCCCCTGCCGGGCGCGTTCGAACATCGGAAGCTGGGTCAAATCGCGATCGTCCAGCAGCACCTGCCCGGAATCGGGGCCGATCAGACCCACAATGATGTAGAAGGACGTCGTCTTGCCCGCGCCGTTCGGACCCAGCAGCCCCACCACTTCGCCTTCCTGCACTCGGATGCTGACGTTATCGACGACCTTACGCCCCCGGTAAGTCTTCGAAATGTCCGTTGTCCGGAGTGTTTGCATGCTTACTTTCGGCGGAGCGTGCTCTCGGCGGGCTGGCTGGTCTGGCCGTTCACCAGCAGCCTATCATCCCGCGAAAACCAGGTCAATTGGCGGCCTTTGGTGACGCCCTTCACCGAATCCGCGAAGGTCGGATCGCCGCCCTCCAGCACCACCCGTTCATCGGCCGTGTAGTACTGCGCATGCTCGGACGTCCCCTTCCGGGTGCGTTCGGGCGACACCTGGATAATCTCCACGGATCCGTCGGCGAACGCCTTTTCGAGCGACGAGTCCTTGTCTTTCTCGTTCAGAAACGCCCGGATCTCGCGCGCCGACACCGTCAGATCCGGCCGGGTGAGCCGTGCCCCGCCCTTGTAATGCGCCAGCCGGGTTTCGTCGGAGTAATCCAGGTCGCGAGCCCGCACCACCGTGAAAACCGGGGGGCCGCCAGGCTTGCTTTTCGGCTTGGCCTCTTTCGACTCCTCCACGAACTGGCTGATCACGTTGCCGCGAGCCTCCAGCACGCGCCGCGTCCGGTCGATATCGATGCGGTCCGCGTTCAAGCGGTTCGCGCCCTGCCACAATGTCGCCTTCCCCTCATAGCGGATCTTGGAATTGTTGTCGCTGGCCACCATGCGGTCGGCCTTCGCCTGCGTCGCTTCCTGCTCGTCCAACAGCGCGGTTCCCGATCCCTTCTGCTTGGTTTTTTCCGGCTGCCGCGTGGACGCGACGTTCCCGTCAGCCTGGAACCCGCCGTCTTTCTGGTTCAGGACGATCGCATCCGCGTCGGTGGAGCCGGTGGCATCCCACACGCGAGCCGCGCCGGTCAGCGTGATCACTTCCTTCTTCTGGTCGAGAATCGCCTTCGCCGATCTCGCCCGCCGGTCGCCTTCCTCATAGCGGAAATCGACGCTCTGCTCCACCTCGGACAGCTTGGCGGTAGCCGGATCGAACTTCGCCAGGAACACCTTGCTGTGTGTGATCGCCGGCGGATTCGCTTTCACGCCCGGCCGCGGCGGCCGCTCCGTTCGCGTGGTCACGTTGACGGACCGGAAGTTCTCAATCTGATTGTTTGCCGCATACTGAATCCAGATGCGCTCACCATTCAACGTGCGCCGCGCCTGCCCGGCGGCGTTCGGAACGAACTCCAGTGTTCCGGGCGTCATGGTCTCCACCTGATCCAGATTCTCGCCTCCGGGCCGCATCTTCACCTGAACCGTCTCGCTGCTCAGGATCCTGGTCTCCGGGGTCTCCACGCCCGGCCGAGCCAGCGGCTTGGATTCCATCACGCTGCGGCCGTTGGCCAGCGCCCGGGTCAGGACGCTTTCCTTGCCGGAGGCGTCAAAGTCCAGGTCCATTCGCGCGGCGGTCACCGTGGTGCGCGCGGCCGGCGATATGGAAACCAACTTCGCGTTGTTGACCGCGGCGATCCTGGTCACCTTCGCGCCGGGCGCGAAGTCCAGATTCAACCGGTCGCCCGCGTACTCCACGTTGCGGGTGTCGGAGATCTGCGTGCCGCGCGCCTCCCGCACCTCGGCCCGCTGGATCTCGCCTTCCAACAGCGTAACCACGGACGCGCCGCCGTCCAGATTCAGGCCGGCGCGCTCCAGCTTGGACCAGGTGTTGAGAAAAACCTTCGACTCACGCTCCTTGTAGATCGCCTCCGCCGCCTGCACGCGCATCACCCGCGCCTTCGGATCCTTGCCTTGCCACAGCAGGTCCACGCCCGACTTCAGATGCAGCTCGCGCGTGGCGGGATCGTAGGCCGCGCCGACGGCCCTGCCGGAACCCTGCTCGAAGGTGAACTTCGCTTCGCGATCCGTGCTCGCCCTCTGTGTCTTCGTTTCCAGCCGCACGCCGGAAGTTTCGATCTTCACCAGGCGATGGTCGCGAGGCTGGTCCTCCTCCAGGCCCATCAGGATCTCCACTGCGCCGTCGGAAAACAGCACGCCTTCGGCGACATCGAAATCGGCCTTGGCGCTGCTGATCAGGTCGAACTGCTTGCCGTCCTTGTGAAACACGCGGAGCTGAACGCCCTTCAGCAGGAACTGATTGGGCTCCTGGATCTGCTCGAATTCCCGCGCGCGCACTTCCACGACGGGCTTATCGCCGACGTTCTGGCGATACACCCAGTCGCCCGCCGCGGCGTCAATTCCCTGGCGAAGTTTTGCGGGAGGCCGCGGCGCTTCCCTGCGCAGGCGTTCCACCCGGGCGTAGTAGCTCGAGCCGACAGCGATGAGAAGGAACGTGATGGCCGTTAAGATCAGCCATCGGGTGCGGCGCATGGCTATATTTATTGTGGCACACGCTTCACAGCGCGGCTTCCACCGTCGCCGATCGCGCGCTCTCGTTGCCCGCGCGATCCACGGAAGTCACCTGATAGGCGTATTTCCGGCCGGCCGTGACCGCCCGGTCCGTGTATGACGGCGTCTGCACGGTGGCCACCACCTGCCAAGCACCGCCATTCACGCTGCGGTACACCCGGTAGCCGCTCAGGTCGGACTCCGTGCTGGGATCCCAGGAGACGTCGATGCTGCCGACACCCGCCACGGCGCCCGGGTTGGACGGCGTGGCTGGGGCGAAGACGTCCACCGGCGTGATCCGCGCCGTTTCCGAAATCTCGCTGAGCGCCGCGCCCCGCGTGGACTGGATCGCGTAACCGTACGCCGTGCCGTATTGGGTGGTGCGATCCACGTACTCCGGCCCGCTCGCCTCCGCCAGCAGGACCGCCGGCTGATCCCCGACGCCGCGGTACACCCGGTACGATCCGCCGCCGGGAACGCGGATGCGTACCCCTTCCGGAACGTTGTCCAGCCCGGCGATCGCGGGCCGATCCAGAGGCGGCTCCACCGCCAGCACCGCCAGATTGGACCACGCCGCCGCCTTGCCCTTGGGACCCACGGCGCGAACGGCGATCACGATCTCCTTGCCGATCCACTCCGGACGAATCTTCGCCGGCACGGATGCCTCGCCCGGTTTGTCCAGCGTCACTGGGATTGCCGCCGCGGTGGCGGCCCACACCTCGGGACGGAAATCGCCCGGCGGAATCAAGCCGCCGCGAAGCTCCACGCCATCCAGGCGGTCCAACACCACGCCGTCCGCCGCAAGCGCCGGCACGGTGAACTTCACCTGGATTTCCGGCCCGATCTGCACGGCGCGCAGGTCACTTACCGCCGCGGGCACGTTCAACGCCGGAGGCAGCGGATCGCCGATGTAGCCGCAACCCGCGCTCAAAAGGCAAATGGGGACAACCAAGGCAGGACGCATCACAGAATGTACTTGCTC